>FR878783.1:44371-54707 GCA_000434395.1 Clostridium sp. CAG:568
GCTTCCTGCTGAATCAGGATCTTGAGCTCTAGCCATTGAAATAACACCTCTTTTATGAGAAAGTCTGTTGTCGACTCCATTTGCCAAGAACTCACCTTTAATTCCATATCCAGGTCCACCGACTCCTGTTCCTAATGGATCACCACCTTGAATCATAAAGTGCTTGATAATTCTATGGAAAGTCAATCCGTTATAGAAACCTTTTCTAGCCAATTCCACAAAGTTAGCACATGTATTAGGTGCATCTTTGTAATCCATCACAACCTTGATAGAGCCAAAGCCCTTAACAACTATTTCAATCATTTTTTATGTCCTCCGTTTTATGCTTGATTAATATAACATGTTCACTACCCATTCCGTTGATGAAAGAAGAACCGTCGCAGGGTTTCTTTCCAGGCTTTTGAATACTTGTTATCAAAACCTGACCATTGTTCAATCCTAGTACTAAATGTTTCTTATCCACTGCTTTTAATTCACCTTTTTTAACACTTTTGTCATCATATGGTAAACAAGATAAGATTTTTAAAGGTTCATTCCCATTCATTGTTCTAATAAAAGCACCAGGCTTAATAGAGAAAGCACGGACGATATTAATAAACTTATCAATTGAATAATCCAAATCCAATTCCGTATCATCCTTGGTTATATAATGACAAAAAGTGGCTTGACTCTCATCTTGAGGAATGCCTTCTAATTTTCCTTCAAAAAACAATGGAAGCTTATTCAAAACGAGATTTATAGCGACATCGGATACCTTCTCTTCGAGAGAGGTGAAATTCATATCCTCAGGGATTTCAATGACTTCACAAGCAAACACCCTTCCTGCATCCATAGCTTTGACCATCTCCATCAAACATACACCTGTCTTTTTGTCTCCTTCGATAAGACAGGTTTGAATAGGAGATGCGCCTCTTAATTTAGGAAGCAATGAGGCATGTACATTCAAAGGCACAAGTTTTGAATAACTTAAAACTTTAGTAGAAAGAATCTGACCATAAGCATAAGTCAACAAAAGATCGGGTTTCCATTCATCTAAAATAGAATAGTCTTTATTTAATTTTAAAGGTCTATGCAAAGGTAAATTATGCTTTAGTGCGACTTCACCAACCGGTGAAGGACTAGCTTTGCCACCTCTTTTTTTAGGAGCGTCTGGTTGCGTAATAACTCCGACAATATTGAACCCATTTTGAATCATAGCTTCCAACAAAGAAGCTGAGATTTCTGGTGTTCCTAAATACACGATTCTATAATCCTTGATATCCATTATTAAACCTCCAAAGCAATATAATTATAGTAGGGACTGAAATCAGATAAAACTCAATGGTAAAACCAAGACAAAATAACCAAGACCAATCAATACAGAGTAAAGTTGATATAAGTATATAGATAAATTACTGAGTAAGAACCAGGCACTTAATCCGACAAGGAAAGACAATACGAAACTAACTACCAAGGAAACAATGATGTAACCCTTTCTTTGTTTCTTTGCTTTCTCATATGTCTTCATCATGTTGAATTGTTCGAAAGGAATTGATTCTCTGGTCATATTGATCATAGAATTCTTCCTTATCAAATCTCTTATCATTTCTATTTCATCATTAGATAAATCATTCTTATAAATGAATTGACTTTGAAATTTTTGATTAGTCATATAAAAAATATTCATAGTCTCACTAAATATCAATGTATCATTCAAAGAAAAAGAAGAATCGAAATTATAACCATTTATTCCTTTTTTATAATAAGAAATCTCATTTGGATAAACAGCTATTCTAAATCCATTTTTAATCGTGTTGTACCTTTTAATAAAAGAGATTTGGCAGAGCAAAGGATATAAGATTGTTATTAAAGCCATCAAACAAGTACAAATAATTCCTATGATAAAACTTTGATTGATTTCGTTTGGAATAAAAGCAAAAAGAAGGAAACACAAAACTATTGAGATAGACAAATAGACGACAAACAATATCGAATTAAAAGAATTCCTGAACCATTCTTTACAAATTTGTTTGTCATACTTAAAGTCATATACACCTAAAGGAATGGACTTAGAATCATCCTTCATCAAATCTTTTGATGATAGTCTAAGGTGATGACTTAGGCTTTCTATGAACTGAGGAGTAAGGTCAGTCCTTTCTAAAAGTGATAAAAGCTCAGCTTCAGGAATGTTCATTTCCTTAGCCAAAACTGATATATCTTTTTCTTGTATTTTTAAGATGTTTATTACTTTTTGTTTAAGCGTCATTTGAATCATCGTTCACAGAATCATCAATAGGTGATTCGTCGCTATCTCCTTCATCTTCAGGTCCAGTCAGGATGACTGAATCCTTAAATTCTTCTCTTCTTCTATCGACTTCTTGGGCATCTGCCTTATCGCTTCTAGCTTGAAGCTTCTCAGCAGCTTCCTTTTCTAAATCCTCAGCATCGTACTCATCTTCAATATCACCGACCAACTCTTCCAGCAAATCTTCAATAGTGATAAGACCAATTACAATTCCATCTTTTCTAACAAACGCTATATGCTGTCTCAAAGCTTGAAATCTCTTCAATGCCTTTGAACAATTTGTCTTATAATCCATGAACAAGGCAGGCTTTATAATCGAGGATATTTCTTCTTGTCCTTTATTGCTTATCATCAATTCATAGAAATCCTTTTGGTGAAGAATTCCGATAAATTTCTTTGTCTTCTCATCAAACACCGGTAATCTCGAGTAATTAGTCTCTTCAAACAATTTACAGATTTTATCTATGGTCATCTCTGTATTAACTGCAGAGAAGTTTCTGACAGGAACCATGATTCTTTCGATTGTCTTGTCATCAAAATTCAATGAATTGAGGACCAAATCATGTTCTTCCTTTTCAATGCTACCTTCTCTATAAGCGTCACTCGCTAATACTTTCAACTCTTTTTCTGAGACATCGGCAGTTTCTTGAATATGGAACCATTTCTTCAATAATTTAGTAAATTCATAGAATATAAATGTCAATGGATAAAACAAATAAAAGATGATGGCCATCGGGTAACTCATAATGACAGCACATCTCTCAGGCCTTTGTTGTGCAATTGTTGAAGGTATGACCTCACCTAAAACAATTGCGACAAAGAAAGCTACCAATACAGCCATCAAAATAACTAACCAATTACTTCCGATAGTCAAAAGACCTAAGTAAATAGCTACGATAACAATTGCAATGGTGCATAGCACATCCAAAAGACGGTTGCACATTACAACCATGTCTTTCTTTTCTACTAATTTAAAAGCTAATCTTCCCGCAGCCTTTCTATAGGCATATCTAAGTTTTGTAGGTGAAGATTCTCGATATGCGACCTCGCATAATGTAGTAAAAAAAGACAACAAGCACAATAAAACTAATCCCACTATAAAACCGACGAGAGCTCCAACATTATTAGTACCAAAATTATCATCAGCAAAATAAATAAATCGACTTAAATGGCTACTGTCCATGTATTAAATATTATTCCAATCCTTTTTCTAATATATTATAGTATTTTTGTTAACCACTTTCCATAATCGTATAAGGTTGTGGCCGATTAACAATGGTTTACAAACTAAAATAGCTCGCTTTTGCGGGCTATTTTTCTACTTTCACTTCTTTTTGAATATGTTTTTAAATATTCCTGTCTTCTTAGAAGATACTTTGACGTCTGCTTGCTGAGCAATTTGCTCATAAAGCTCACGTTCTTTATCGGTGATCTTCTTAGGAACAACAATATTCAAATGCACATACTCATCACCTGTTCCAGACAAGCCTTTGACACCTTGCCCACGAACTCTAAGTATTGTTCCGGGCTGAGTCCCGTTATCGATATGAATCGATGTGGTTCCATAAACCGTAGGAATATCGACATCAGCACCGAGAACTGCTACTACCAAAGGAACATCCAAATCTATATGGATATCGTTACCTTCACGACGGAATTGCTTGTCCTCACCGATGACAATTTCAATGAACAAGTCACCATTAGGTCCACCGTTCAATCCACGTCCACCTTTATTAGGAACACGCAACTGTTGTCCCTGAGCAATACCGGCGGGAACAGTAATCTTCAAGTTTGTCTTTACAGTCTTATATCCAGTACCATGGCAATCCGTACATGGATTCTTAATCTTTACTCCACTTCCGTTACAGTCAGGACATGTGGTCTGCGTTTGGAAAGTTCCAAACATTGTTCTTTGAGCTTGAACGACCACACCTGAGCCGCCACAAGTACGACATGCACCTACATCGGATGGATTGACTGCTTTCTTTCCTTGACAGGTAGGACAAACAGAATCATATGTATAAGGCATTTCGACATCTCTACCATTGACTGCATCCATAAAGGACACCTTCATACGAATAAATTTGTCTTCTCCCCTTACAGGTCCACTACTTCTCGAGTCCTGACGAGTCCTTCTTCTTCCACCGCCAAAGAACTGATTGAATAAATCATCCACATCAAAACCATCGACGCCGCCTTGATTAAACCCATTAAAGCCGCCAGCATTGAATCCAGCTTGCCCATTCTCATCGACTGCAGCAGATCCGAATTGATCATATGCAGCACGTTTCTGCGGATCTTTCAAAACATCATAAGCTTTGGTTATTTTTTCAAACATCTCAGTGGCATTTGGATCGTGATTGACATCTGGATGCCATTTTTTTGCCATGGATCTATATGCTTTTTGAATATCATCCTGGCTTGCGGATTTATCGATTCCCAATATCGCATAATAATCTTCTTCTTGAGCCATATCATCCATCCTTTCTTTAACAAACAACAGGCAGGCATATAGCCTGCCTAACTACAAATACTAATCTAGATTACTTATTTCCGTTGTTGTCACCAGGCTTGGCATCATAGACATGTCCGTCGGTGTCAGAATTATTGTTTTTAGCTTCAGTGGAGCCAGCAGTATTTTGCTCAGGGGTTGCACCAGCAGCATTTTGACCAGCAAACTGTTGTGCCTGATAAGCAGCCTGTTGAAGTTCAGCTATTCTTTGACGAACTGTATCGAGATCGTTCTTATCGAGAGCAGTCTTAATATCGTTACGAATCTTGAGGATAGATTCCTTTTGAGCGGGTTGAAGCTTATCACCAGCCTTGCTGACTTCATCATCGATTTGGTTGATCAAAGTCTCGGCTTGGTTACGAGTATCAGCATCTTCCTTACGTTTCTTATCGTTAGCTTCGTTCTCCTTGGCTTCCTCGACCATTCTATCGATTTCTTCCTTGGTCAAACCTGAAGAGTTGGAAATGGTGATATGTTGTTCCTTATTGGTGTCGAGATCCTTAGCAGTGACTGTCAAGATACCGTTGACATCCAATGAGAATGTAACTTGAATACGAGGTTCTCCACGACGTGCAGGACGAATTCCTTCAAGTGAGAAGCGACCCAAGAACTTGTTATCAGCAGCCATAGGACGCTCACCTTGGTAGACCATGACTTCAACACCAGGTTGATTATCAGCAGCAGTTGAGAATATTTGAGACTTGGATGTTGGAATTGTGGTGTTTCTAGTGATGAGAGGTGTCAAAACTCCACCGAGAGTCTCAATACCCAAAGTCAAAGGAGTGACATCGAGAAGGACAACATCCTTGACTGTTCCACGAATGACTCCACCATTGATAGCAGCACCGACAGAAACAGCAGTATCAGGGTTCATGGATTGGTTAGCTTTACCCATATAATTCTTTACCAAATCCAAGACAGCAGGCATACGAGTAGATCCACCGATCATCAATACATCATCGATATCTGATTTGTTAAGTTTAGCATCTCTCAAAGCATTCTCCATAGGAGGTATGCAACGATCGATCAAACTTCTAGTGATTTCTTGGAACTTTGCACGAGTCAAAGTAGCAGAGAAGTTGACAGGATTTCCATCTGCTCCCATTGCAAGGTAAGGCAAAGTGATTTCAGTGGAAGTTTGGCTAGTCAAAGCAATTTTAGCTTGCTCGGATGCATCTTTGATACGTTGCACAGCAATCTTGTTGCTGTGGAGGTCCAAATTGAAGCTATCCTTGATGCCACTGAAGACCCATTCCATGATACCTTTATCCCAGTCATCACCACCGAGGTGCACGTCACCAGAAGTAGAAACGACTTGGAAGGTTCCATCTCCTATATCGAGGATGGAAACATCCAATGTTCCACCACCCAAATCGAAGACCATGACCTTGCCGCTCTTCTTTTTGTCAGAGTAACCATAAGCCAAAGCAGATGCAGTAGGTTCAGCAAAGACACGAACAACTTCCAAACCAGCGATGGTTCCAGCATTCTTTGTAGCTTCACGTTGAGCATCATCGAAATATGCAGGGCAAGTGATGACAGCCTTCTTTACAGGATGTCCGATATTTGCCTCAGCATAGGACTTGATGTAAGCAAGAATCTTAGCTGAGATTTCCTCAGGTGTGAAATCCTTGTTGATGCAATTGATGTGAACCTTATAATTACGATCACCCATATGTCTCTTGATAGAATAGACTGAATCAGGATTGGTAATCATTTGACGCTTTGCAGCATTTCCGACTACAACTTCTCCATCATTCTTGAAACAGACTACTGAAGGACATGTAGAAGGTCCATCAGGTGTAGGAATAACCTTAACTGTTCCATCATCTTGCATATAGGAAACAACAGAGTTAGTTGTTCCCAAATCGATTCCCAAAATTACTTCATTTGCCATATTGATATATCCTCCTGGATTAATTTCTCTCTATTACTTCGTATCGTCTTTCTTCTCATCCTCAGGTTTCTTCTCTACCTTCTTGGTAACAACAACCATAGCGGGAGAAACAAGTCTATTCTTAAGCTTGTATCCTTTCATGAAGACCTGAGCAACAGCATCATCCTTCTCACCATCGACAGTCTGCATCGATTGCATCCATGCTGGATCAAATTCATCTCCTACCTTTGGATCAATCTCTGTGAGACCTTCTTCAGCCATGACCTGCCACAATTGCTTGTAAGACATATGGATTCCATCAATCCAACTCTTTACAGCAGGATCCTTAGGCTCACTCTTGAATGCCATATCCATGGAATTCATGAACGGAACCAACTTTTCTATGAATGGCATGGCACGATATTCGAGAAGGCTTTGATTGTCTCTTTGAATCTCTTTTCTAAGATTCTGGACATCAGCCAACTCTTGATAGTACTTGTTCATCCATTTATCTTTTTCATCTCTGAGCTGAGAGAGCTGTTCTTTCAACATTTCGACATTTTTCTTATCAGCATCTTCTTTAGAAGTCTTTTCACCATTTTTTTCAGGTTTACCTTCAACCTTTTGGGTTCCTTCTTTTACTTCGCCCAATGGTGATTCTTCTTCCTTGTTTCTTTCTTCCATGGATTAGCCTCCCTTCTTTTTCACCTTTTGTTTGTGTAAATCATTCTCGACTGATGGTTCAATAGAACTCTCATCATCGGTATTGAAGTACTTTTGAATGTTGTCGGATAAACATTTAAGAGCAGCCATGACTTTTTTATAATCCATGCCCTTAGGTCCGACGACAGCTACTTCCGTTTTAGGAAGACCGGGAAGATCAACTTTTTGACTGACCACAGCGACATTGGCACCTTGAGCCAACCTGACGTTTGTCCCGTCATCTTCCTTTTCCGACAACACCCCTTCATCCAATCCAACTTTTCCTTCCAAAACCTTCAAGGCTTCCATAACGCTATTCTTATCGTTCTCATAGGTCGGATTAGACAAGAGCTTAGTTACTCCATAGGAATGATATCTTTTCTTTGCAAAGGAGACAAACGCTTCTACGAAAGCCTCTATCACAACTTGAGTATCCTTACCTATCTGAGCTTTGAGTATCGGCTCAATAGCCTTTACCCTCTCTTCAATCTCGCTGATGGGAGTACCGGTCAATCTAGAGTTCAATATCTTGATACCAGTGGTCAGAGAATTCATATCCGTATCCTTTTTTACGGGAAACGTTTTATTTTCCACATGACCTCTATCTGTTAGAAGAATAACAGTAGCGACCGACGGAGACAAAGGAGTCAAGGTAACTGAAGTCAAGTTTTCGTTTGAAGCTCGATTTCCTAACGACACAGCCGCTAGAGATGTGACTTGACTCAACACCTCACAGCTCTTTGAAATCATATCTTCAAATGACTGAGCTTTGTTTCTGAATACCATTGCAAACTCTTTGTCGAATCCATCAACGGCAGTTGAATTTTCCACCTCGTCATCCTTGAGATGATCGATGTAGTACTGAAGTCCCTTAGTGGAAGGAACCCTACCTCCGGAAGTGTGTCTCTTTTCAATCAAGCCTTCCTTCTCCAACTTTGCCATATCGTTTCTGATAGTGGCAGAGCTATAAGATAAGTTGTGATCCTTGATAAGATTTTGACTTCCAACAGGTTGGGAAGTCCTGATGAAATCTTCCACGATAAATTTAAGGATTTGGTCCAATCTATCTTGTTTCATCTTAAACCTCCTTCCTGCAGCTTTAGCACTCTTTTCATCCAACTGCTAAGTAGAATTATATCTTGAGTTTTAGCAATGTCAACTAGTAAGTGCTAATTTTTAGATTTCTTTTTGTTAAACCATATAGAGAGCGAAAAAAATCAATATATAAAAAAATCTAGCAGTTAAGCTAGATTTTAGGTCTTATACGAATATTAAAATCTTTTATTAAGTTTAACTTTTTCAAGTCTTGAAGAAGGAATATCTGACCTTCCTTCCTTAGCTTGAGGTTTTCCGTCTAACTCAACTAAATCACCTGTATAACCGACAAATATCTTTAACAAAGAGGTTCCTACACCATATATATCAACAGGTGCACCATTATCTTCAAAGAACTTTATTTTCTTTTCATCAAAGCCAGATGAAACGACGATTTTAACAAAAGGATAACCAGCTTTGTCTAGTTCTTCTCTCAAAGCTTTGATTTGATATATATTGACACCATGAATATCTTTACCTTCATATTTATTCATCTTATCATCGAAGTAGTGGTCGATTAAAGCTTTGGAAGTATCGACTCTCACAGCTCCTAATTTATCTCCCAAATGTCTTGCCAATGCAACACTATCCCATACAGCGTTGTTTCTATAATCTATGAGTACTGTAATAGGTTTACCAGAAAATGTCTCATAAAAATAGTCGGCAGCTTTATTGACGTCCCCATCACAAAGTTCTATCAAGGCATGAGGCATTGTTCCACCGCCCAAGATTCCTACCCAGGCACCCTGAGCATCGGTAGAAAACAATCTCATTCCAGCGACATATGAAGCATATCCATCTCCACTTTGCGTATAAGGATCATCCTGTCTATCGCCCATATTTAACACCGGTTTGCCATTTGTAACCTTCAAAACTCTATAGCAATTAGTAGCAACCGATGACCTTCTAGAAAGAATTCCGTCTATGGCGCCTTCTAAGAATCCAAAATCTTCATATCTTCCTTTGATTTTCAATACCGGTTCACCAGATTTAACAATATCGCCATCATTCAAAGCTTCTATTTCCAAATCCTCTGGGTTAGAAGAAAATTCTTGCAATAGAGCAATGCACTCATCCAATCCACAAGCCATGACATCATCACTTCTTTGAAAGAATTGCATCTTCGCTATATGGCCTTGCAAATGTTCTAATACGATTTTTCTAGTCTTAATAAAATAATTTGCTGAATAGTATCCATCCATAAACCTCTTATCAAACTTGAAAGTTTTATTAGTAAGTCTCTTTATAAATCCATTTTCTTTATCATTGATTTCCATTGTCTAAGTCCTCTGCACTAATATCATATAGCATTATCACATATTTTAATTAAACTTTGGTCTTCTCTTTCCTCACATGGGATCCTGATGCATAGAAAAGACCCAGCGAAACTAAATAACCAGCACCTATCATGACCAAAAGAAAAACCGGCCAGGGAATAGGAGAAGTAGTAAAACCATACCAATCATATTCTGATTTTCCAAACGAGTCATGAATGAATAATTGAATCAAATAGTAGATAGCATAAATGAACACACTACTTACAGGCAATAAACTCCAGCACATGTTCATTTTCCTATTTCTTTCAAATAAAAGAAAGCCAAGAACTGATAATATAGGAGTTAAAAGATGCATGAATGTATTGGCATATTGAAATGAATCAAAATAACTTCCACCATGAACAATTTTCATCGGTGCTAAAAAGAAAACAACAGTCAAGAATGTCACTGAGAGAGCGACTACTCCTACAAAATATAAAAGGTGAGACCAAAGAGGTACTTTTTGAATCTTACCTAAAGCAATCTCAATATCAAAATAGATTTTTATTAAAGCAACAATACCCATCAATAGTAAGCGTTAAAGATATCCA
>FR878784.1 GCA_000434395.1 Clostridium sp. CAG:568
TATAAATCATGAAAAGTTTAGGTTTAAATAACAATAAAAGATAAAATAATAAATACTAATTTTTATATTTAAAAAGCCTAGCAAGAGCTAGGCTAACTATCAAAATAAATTGAATAAAGCTATATAAGGCTTTGCACCCATATTGAAATAGATTATGTACAAAACAATCAGAGCTACTATCCAAAGGAAAAATAAAGTAATTCCAATCCAACACAATATTTTTGTATTTTTTCCACTTTTTTTATTGAATAGTCCATAAAATCCAAATACAAGTCCAAGTAATCCACCTAAAGCACCGAATACTAACGATAATACACCGAAAACAATATTATCATTTGGATTAGTTGAATTTGATTTTCTCGATGAGTTTTCTTGTATTTCATGGATATTCATTGGACTTCCACATCTGGGACAATAATTGCAATTGACATTCATCATCGAAGCACAAAAAGGGCATTGCTTCTTTGTACTGCTATCATTTTGATTGTTAGAGTTATAAATTTCCATATAATCACACCTCCTTTAATAAGCTCCAATTATATACATTAGGATAATTCTTTAGTGCCTGTATAAAGTTGGTAATAAACACCTTTTTCCTCTAATAATTGGTTGTGTGTTCCTCTTTCAATAATTCTTCCGTGATCTAAGACCATGATGACATTAGAATTCATAATGGTTGAAAGTCTATGTGCGATAGCAAAGACGGTTCTTCCTTCCATCAATTTGTCCATTCCTTTGGTGACGATAGCTTCGGTCATGGTATCGATTGAAGAAGTTGCTTCGTCTAATATTAGGACGGGAGGGTCTGATACAGCGACTCTAGCAATTGATAGAAGCTGGCATTGACCTTGTGACAAAGATGAGCCATCGCCTTCAATGAAGGTATTGTATCCGTTAGGAAGCATTCTAATAAAGCCATCTGCGTTAGCAAGTTTTGCGGCTTCAATACATTCTTCATCAGTTGCATCCAATCTACCATAACGAATGTTATCCATTATTGTTCCACTGAATAATGATGTGTCTTGAAGAACAACACCTAATGATCTTCTCAAATCTTTTTTCTTAATCTTATTGATGTTGATATCGTCGAATCTAATCTTTCCATCCTCTATATCATAGAATCTATTCAGCAAGTTGGTAATAGTTGTTTTACCAGCACCAGTGCTACCAACAAAGGCAATCTTTTGACCAGGTTTAGCATATAAATCTATATCGTGTAATATGATTTTTCCTGGTATATAACTAAAGTCGACATCAAACATTTTAATGTCACCTTTAACAGGAACGTATGTGGTTGAATTATCGGCTTTGTGAGGATGTTTCCATGCCCAGTCTGAATGAATAGAAGCATGCTCTTCTTCGACAAAATTATTGCCGTCCCAATGGCCTTGTACTAATTCGACATATCCATCGTCGGCTTCGACCTTTTCATCCAACATTTTGTAGACTCTTGAAGCACCAGCTTTTGCTTGTGCGATGAATCCAAATTGTTGACCGATGGTGTTTACCAATCCTATAGCTTGTTGTACTAAAGGATCAAATCCTAAGGTTATTCCTAAAGTCATAGTTCCTAATCCGAATTGGAATCCATAGTTTTGAGTGTTGAAAGCAAAACATATGATTCCAACGATGATTGTTATGACATATATGATATACCCGACATTGATGATGACAGGACCTATAGCACCGGCAATCCAGTTTGCTTGATAAGATGAATTCATTAAGTTTTTGTTTTTCTTATCAAATTCATTTTTAGCTTTTTCTTCGTGGTTAAAAGACTTAACAACTTTTAATCCACCCATCATTTCTTCGATTAAACCTTCTTGTTCTCCAATTGATTTCTGCTGATCATCAAAGTATTTTTCGGCTTTCTTACCCATCATTGAAGAAGCTATAAACATCCCTATGACACCAACGATAAAGATGATTGTCAAATAGACAGAGAACATCAACATCATTACAAATATAGTGATGAATGTTAGCAAGGATGAAAACAAAGTCTGAGTTGTTTGTATTGTGAATTGACGTATCGTATCGACATCATTAGTGTAGATGGACATGATTTCACCCTTTTGGTGTTGATCGAAGTATCTAACAGGCAAATCTTCCATATGCGAGAATATTTTGCATCTAGTCTTATGCATGAAATCTTGGCCTATGTATGCCAAGGCTACGGCATATGTACCCATAGCTAAGTTTCCTAATGTATAGGATATAGCCATGAATATCAAACAAGGATACAAGGTGCCTTCAGCAAATGACTTAAATACGTCTTCCGATACAGCGACATCACCTGTAGAATGAATATTCTCTAATCCATCAATAACTCTTTGTATTGCTACTGGTGCTGTAACAGAAGCGATTGCGGATATGATGATACAAATGATGGATAAGGCAAATAACCATGGATGTAGTCTAGCCATCTCTTTGATCAAAGAGAGAAGGACATTACGTTTCTTTTTCTGATTCATAACTGTTCCTCCTTTACACCTTGAAGATCACAGACGTTTTTAAAGATGTTATTGTTACGATAAAGGTCTTTAGCAGTTCCTTCACCATCTATTCTTCCATTGTCTAAAACAATGATTTTATCAGCGTGTAGAACAGAAGAGATACGTTGAGCGATAATGATTTTTGTAACTTCAGGTAGGGTTTCTTTAAGGCCTTCTCTAATCTTTTCATCTGTTTTTGTATCCACTGCTGAAGTAGAGTCGTCAAATATCAAAATCTTAGGCTTCTTGATAAGAGCTCTTGCGATACAAAGTCTTTGCTTTTGACCACCAGAGAAGTTAGCACCACCCTGGTCTACTTTGGATTGATATTTATCAGGCATTTGCTGAATGAATTCATCAGCTTGTGATATCTCACATACTTTTTGAATTTCTTCGTCGGTTGCATCTTCTTTTCCCCATTTAATGTTTTCAGCTATTGTTCCTGAGAACAACACGTTCTTTTGAAGAACCATTGAAACTTCGTCACGCAATGCTTTTTTATCGTAGCTCTTAACATTTGTTTCTCCAACTAATATCTCGCCTTCACTGGCATCATAGAAACGCGGAATTAAGTTGACTAATGTGGATTTAGCAGAACCTGTTCCACCTATGATTCCAACCGTCTCTCCACTATTGATTTTGAGATTTATATTTTTTAAGACTTCATCTCCGTTACCATCTTTATATTTAAATGAGACATTTCTAAATTCAATCGATCCATTTTTTATTTCTTTTATAGCGTTAGGGTTGTTCTCGATTGTGGATTTTTCAACCAACACTTCATACACTCTCTTCATAGAGGCTAAACTCATGGAGACCATGACCATAATAGTAGCTAGCATCATAAGGGCAAATAAGACCCAAATAGCATAGTTTGTAAGGATTGAAAAATATCCAACTTTTATTTGACCTCTAAGAATTGCAAATGTTCCAAAAGTTACTACTAAAGCCATAGAAAGGTTTATTGAAAGATTCATCAAAGGATTGGATAAAGCACCTGAGATTTCTCCTTTGGTCAATATCTTTCTAATATCTTCAGAAGCATTGTTGAATTTTTGCTTCTCGAAATCTTCTCTAGAATAAGTCTTTACTGTTCTAATTCCTAAAACGTTCTCTTCGACAGCTTTGTTCAAATTGTCATATTTCATAAAAGCTTTAGAGAAGAATTTCAAAGCTAAGACTATCAAGATTACAGTTATGACTGCAACCATAGGAAGGGTAACTGCATAGATCCAAGACACTGGTGCAGCTACAACAATAGAAGCGATTATGGAATAGATAAAGTATATCGGCGATATCATTCCGTTTCTTAGAATCATCATATAAGCCTGCATGATGTTGGTCACATCCGTAGTTTGTCTTGTCACCAATGAAGCTTTTGAAAATTGATCAATGTTCTCAAATGAGAAGTCTTGAGTTTTATAGAATAAATCTTGTCTTAAATTGGCAGCAAATCCAGCAGCAGCTTTAGATGATTCCTTCATTCCCCATAAGGATGTTCCAAATGAGAAAAAAGCTAAAACAACTAGCAATACTGCATACATTACAACATGGCACACAATTGTCTGTGTATCATTTCCACCATTTGTTTGGAAGTCGTTCATCTCATTGATCATAAATCCCATCAATAAAGGAATAGTACAATCAGAGCAAGCTTGTAGTCCAAAGGCTACAAAACTTAAAATTGAGCTTTTCTTATATTCTCGAACGCTTTTAAGGAGCATTTTAAAGATTCGAACATAAGAAACTCTTTGTGTTTCCTTTCTTTCTCTCATATATTTACCTCAAAAAGCTATTTATCTTTAGTAATCTAACATATGTATTTTTATTGACTAGTCTTATATTTCGGTATATTTTTAATCGAACATAAAAGCGATAACAAAAAGCCATCTCCTTCTTGTACTGCACCCCTCTCACTGGA
>FR878785.1:0-7189 GCA_000434395.1 Clostridium sp. CAG:568
ATACTCGACGAAAATTGCGTATTTTTGTCAAATATACTTTACAATTTCATACATAAAACTTAAAAACAATTAAAAATGCTATGTCTATGCCATTAAATAATGGTGAATTATAAAAAAGATAAAGCAATTTAGCTTTATCTTTTTAATTTCTTCTACTTTATAGGAACTACTACTTGATAATTAGAGAACCAATATTTACTAGTTTTATCTGATGCTTCGAATTGTCTTCCTTTAATATGAACTTGATCTTCATACACTTCTACATAAAGACCTTGTCCACCACCATTTTCATAGTTTCCGTTATTATAACTATGGCCACCACCTTCGCCTTCCCAAAGATATCCAACTGCGCCTGTATTAAAATAAGATGGATTGCCTTTATTTACCATATAAGGTGATTCACTTTCAAATGACCAATGTGAGTGACCTGAGAAGAAGAACAAATTATCATATTTTTCAATTATGCTTCTCAACTTTGTTTCTTCTTCCTTAGTGTATCCGTACCATGTTTGATTTAGCGAAGTTAATGATCCACTCACAGTGTCTCTAAGTGATCCATGAGAGAATAAATAAATTGGATTATTTGTTTTAGATGCTTCATCTAAAACTCCACTCAACCAATTCAACTGTGTTTCCCCTAACGTGCAATCAGCTCTAGTATTACCATCTAATTCATGTGGGATTTCGGTAGTACCTAAAAACACATAATAACTATTATTTCTTACATAATAGAAATACGGAGAATCATGACTGGTTTTTTGTTCCCATAAAGACAGTCTATCCTCATACATTTGTTTCAACTGATCTTCTGTATATTCTTGATAATGAGCATTTTCATTTTGCTTGATGAATTCATGGTTGCCTATTCCAACCAATAATTCAGGTTTCTTTGAATCTCCATAAGCCTCATCAAAAGACTGATAAAACTTATCGTAATAACTACTCACTGCTTCATCAACTATATCGCCATCGACTGCAATCAAAGAAGAATCAGGCGAGTTTTCTTTTATGTCTTCAAATGCTTTTTTGGATCTTCTATAGAAAGCACTGAAATCCGATATTTGTTGATCGCTCAACACTTGAAATTCATATAATTTCTTCTCATCTTTCTTATAAGATTCAACACCTATGGATCCTTTATCTAAGATTTGATTATTTGAATCCATTAATACAGCCCAAATTTTAGTAGCTTCCATAGGAATTAAAGAGTTCTTCTTGAAATTGAATTCAAATTCACTAGTTTTAAGATTATCGAATTCAATTAAAGCATTGTAGTTATCAAACGGTTTATCATCACCCCAACTAATGACTAATTTAGTAGCACCATCGATATTAGAATTCTTTGTAACCAAAACCATTCCATCACTACAATTATCAATTTCAGAATCATGATAATAATCGATATCAAAAGATTGAGCTTTAGTATCAGGTTGAACTGGTTTGGCAAATGTTGAAGTTCCTGTATTAGTTAATGAAACATTTGAATTAATGCTTTGACTCGCCGAATTCAAACTTCCACCACAGGATGAAAGTAAACTGACAAGCATGATAGCAGCAAACAATTTATAATTTCTTTTTCTCATATTTTCTACTCCTTTTAATGCAATAATCTGGATGATAAACATCCAGATTATTTAAATTTACTTCTCTTCTTTTTTCTTGATTATTTTATTCCAAGGAACAAAAGCATAAATGCCGAATGCAAGTGTGGCAGTAAATACAGTCACATCCAATGTAATTAAAGTTGGAATCCACCAATTTGTTCCTGAAGACTTCTCTTTTATAGTCAAGTCTACTTTGTATTCATCATTATTTTCATCATAATCACGAGCATACTTATAAGTAGATATATAAGTTATAATGTTATGCTTTAAAGCTTCTTTGGCAGCATACATTTCAGTCGGATTACTATCGCTCAAAGGTGTTCCGTTTGTATTCATAGGATTGAGCCATAAATCATTTCCAGCCAAAACACCTCTGTTGCAATTCATAATATCATCTCCACTACTCCAGTCTGTTACAACACTTCCTTTGAATCCCCATTCATTTCTAAGAATTTCAGTTAGAAGATCATAACTAGCACCAGCCCAGACACATCCGACTCTACCAAAAGCAGTCATAATAGCATTAGCACCGGATTTAACTGCCATCTCAAATGGCTTCAAATAATTTTCTCTAAGATTCTGCTCTGTCAGCCAAGTGTCGACACCTTTTGGATTATCACCTTCTTCACTTACAACAAAGTGCTTGAGATAACAATATAATCCACCTGATTTAGCACCAGTGATTGTTGCTGATGCTAGTTTTCCAGATATTCTAGGATCTTCGCTATAATACTCATAATTTCTTCCGTTGAAGTTTGACCTATGAAGATTGACGCCAGGAGCGTACCATCCATTAATTCCGCTCTTGCTAGCTTCAAAAGCCATGGACTTTCCAATTTCATTTGCTAATTCGACATTCCAAGAGCATCCAATGACACATTCAGGAGGATAGCTAGTCCAGTTAGATTTATCCTCTGCAATCTTTTGTGTATTCTCGTTGAATCCACTAGGTCCATCAAAATCCAATGTACTCGGCTTTCCAATCGATTCGATTGCAGCTGAACCAAATCCACTCTTTTCCACTAACGCTCTGACTTCACCAGTCGATGCTTGACTCACCAAATCATCCCACAAAGAGCTATTGTAATCAGAGGTTAATCTATCGATTAAATCATCATTATATTTTAAGTTCTTTCTGTCAGATAATTCAGAAGATGTGGCTTTAGTCCCATCTTCTTTAGTTACTAAATAAAGTCCTTTATCTACTCCGAAAGTAGGCATTTCTTCTTGATCTACAGCACCGGTTTTATATGCTCTACCCTTAGCGAGTCTTTCATTATCTGTAGGCAATTGTATTTGTCTATCTGTATATGTAGAAGCAAAATCACTCCTCGATAAATATTTACAATTCAATCCAACATTTGATCCATCGATAGGAACATTAGCATATGCATCAGTACCAGTGAATCTATTGATTACATAATAATCAGTAGTAGGATCTTTATCATAATTGATAGTGCTAGATATATTGTAATTAATAGAACCACCATTGCTTATTTCTTTAGCTTTGTGAGCATCAGATTTAAACATCAAAGTATAAGTTCCTTTATCGAGCTCGTATCCAGTATGACCATTGTTATTTTTATCATAACAATCATAACTTGCCATATCATATGCTGACAAAGACAATTTCAAATCTTGGCTTTCACCTGGCTTTAGATTTGCTGTTTTAGCAAAATCGCCTAAAGTCACAGCATTCTTTTCTATTTCGCCTTTATAGTACGGTGTCTTGTAATATAACTCGACTACATCTTTTCCACTATACTCGCCAACATTAGTGACAGTAACTGTTACATCTATTTTCGAATCTTTATTTAATTCACTGCCAGATTTGAGATTTACATCCTTGATGGTCCATTCAAAATCGGTATAACTTTGACCATATCCAAACGGATACATAACCGCTGAATTATATCCGTTTGTCATCCCATCAAAGAATCCTTCTTCATATGCTGTTTCATACCACTTATATCCGAAGTAAATATCCTCTTGATAAGCTATATTTCCACCAGTATTTGATTTGTTCCTAATATAAGCATTAGCAAATCCAGGCTCTGATTTATAATCTCTAGAATATGTGTCAGCCAATTTTCCACTAGGTGAGATTTTAACTTCTCTAGTTCCACCATCAGGTGTTTTCTCAATTTTTCTCCCTGCTAATAGATTTCCAATACTTTCAGTTCCATTTAAACCAGTAGGTCCTACATACATGGCAGCGGAAATCTTATCATTATCTAAGAAATCGCACTGCATGTTATTAGTGGTGTTAAGAAGTACAATAACCTTATCAAAGTTATCAGTTACTACTTGTATCATCTTTTCTTCTTTTTTCGATAACTGAAGATAGTTTCTAGATTCATCAACTTCTCCAGTGAAGGCGTCTACTTGTTTTGTTGGAATTTCACCAGTATTTTCACCACTGATTCTAGATAAAACTATTATTGCTGTATCCGAATAAGACTTAGCATTTTGAATCAAATCATCAGTATAGAAAGAATCTTCTACTTGCATCAACTTTCCATATTGATTCATCGAAGCCCATCTATCATTAGTTTTTGACTTTAAATAATTTTCATATTTTTGAGCTAAATCTTTGTTATAGTCAATTCCAGAGTTTTCTAAGCCTTGCAACAGACCGACCCTCTTAGTTGGATCAGGCTTGCATGATCCACTTCCGACACCGGTAAACACCCAAGCATCATCGACACAAGTCAAACCAAAGACATTTACTTTATTATTTTGCTGAACATCCAATGGCAAAGCCTTGTTAGTGTTCTTCAAAAGAACACAAGAATCTTCTGTTACTTTCTTTACTAATTCTTTACCTTTCTTCTCGCTCTCAGCATCGCCAGAAGAAGCTCCTGTTCCAACCAATGCACTGTTTATAAAGTCTACACCCAACACTTTGAAGCAAAGTACGTTTGCTACAATGTGAACTGCACTCAAAACAGCAAGGATGGAAAAAATAGTTATTTTTGTTTTCTTACCCATCGCTTAAAGCCTTTCTATAATTATTTATTTAAAGAAATTAAGCAATACGTCCACCATAACCTTCATCAGGATCATTCCAGCAAGAAATGTAGACAACATCTTCAACAGGGTATCCATTCTTTTCATTTGGTGAATCGTAGTTCATCAATACAACTTTAAAGTAACCACCTGTTGCTGCACTGAGAAGAGGTCTTTCGCTATTGGGATTTTGCCCCATTAAATTGAATGTTTCTCTTTCTGTTTGAGAAGAATAGTACCAATATAAAGACCCAGGCTGATTTTCTTCCACAGTATCTTCTTCTCTATAAAGTCCGTACCACCAATGAGATTGAATAGGTTCACTAGTTACATAGATAGGCTCGTTGTTATCATCATCAAAGTATGTATATCTATCAGTCCAGAATTTAACTTTATAATCGTTAATAGTTGCAATAGTAGTCAATGATATAGAGTCTAATCCACCCAAATATGCATAAGCATTTTCTGTATAATTTCTAGGAGCAAATTCAATTCTATTCTTTCCTTTTTTCAAGGCGATAGGTGCAGCTATCTCTACTTCTACAATATTATCTTTAACACCTTTCTTATTGTTACCTGACAAAGTATTAGGTGTCGAAATCATTTTTCCGTTGACCCACAAATCACATATATCACCTAAATTTACGTCTTCCATCACAGTATCGGTATCGATATAAGGTGTTGCGACTTTGACTTTTAAAGTAGCAGTAGCATCAATATCAGATTCAATTCCAAAAATAATTCCATTAGTAGCATATTTAGCATTATAAGTATCAATTTGAACCTTATAAGCATCCTTGAACTCTACAATGGAAGTTGCGGCTGGTAAAGCATCATATCCAACCCTGACTACATTGTCTCCTTCAGCCTCAAAACTATAAGTGCTAGTTATGTAAGCTTTCTCTATAAGTTTAGAAGTTATAGTTCCTTTATAAGAATTAACTTTAATCGAGTTCAATCCGCCCCAGAATGCGGTTGCAACCGATGGATTCTTTGCAAGAACTGCAATCTTATTCTCACCTTCTTTTAAATCGACCCAGCCTGTAGATACTACGGTATTATTAGTCTTGTCTGCAACCTTTCCATTACCTTTGATAACAAGACCAGATAAATCTACTTTATTATCGTTGAGAATCAATGTGATCATATCTGCTAAATTAGTATCGATAACAGCGTCTGTAGTATTCAAATAAGGAGCTATTACATCCAAATCAAATTTGACTTTAACATCCATATCAGAATCAAGACCCATGACAATATTCACACCATCACCAAATTCAGCAAAGGTCTTGCCTGACATGTCTTGTCTTACTGCCGAACCGTTAAACACTGCTGTGTTAGCATCATTTGCTTTCAATTCAACTGTCTTAGTAGCAACATCAGGATCGGCGTCTTCTACTTCAGAAGTATTAGGAACAGCTGTCAATTCAGTCTTTGCAAACAACTTCATAGAATCCAAATTACCCCAACAGCTCAATGTTCCATTATAAGTATCATCGCTGATGGTTGTTTGATCATATCTATTAGAAACGACAAATGTAATTGTATTAAGACCTGCTTTAAGAGCAACATCTCCAATGGTGACATCGGTCATGTTGTAATAATCAGCAGATCCACCTTTTAGATTTGTTCCTTCAACATTTATATCATCAGTGTTGATCAACTTTCCATTTACTTTGACTGAGAACCAATCACCGAAAACATAAGGGATACTATCCCACATTCCAAGCCATCCAGAAGGACCCATCAAACGTAATTTCAATAGGGCATTATCTTCTGCTTCAGCTGCTTGAATTCCCCAAACAACTCTATCACCTTTAGATAATCCAGCGACAACGCCTGCTCCTGTAACACGTTCATCACTTGTAGTCTCTACATGTGCACCAGTTCCAGAATTTGCTTGAATAATATTTGCGTCTTCTGCTTCAAATAAATTCTCGCTTCTTCCATATTCATCAGTTCCAAGAACAGTTAAATTAGCTTCGGCTTTCTTAGTTGCATTTGCTTTAGATCTAGCAATAATAACAACAGATCCAGCTCCAACACATTTGACCTTTCCTTCTTCAATGATAGCAATTGATTCATCTGATGAAGTCAAAGCATATTCCTTGTTAGTAGCATTGCTAGGCTTAACCACAACAGTTGCGTCGATTACATCTCCTACTTTAGCAACTGATTTAGATAATTCCAATGTCAATTCCTTGACATCAATTTTTTCATCTCCACCGGGTTTTACATCGCTTGCTTTATCAGTAGGCTTAGCAGTACTAGCTGGAGTAGAAGTAGTATTTGATCCTCCACAACTCACCAATGTTAGTCCCAACAAAACAATAGACAACAACTTTACACTTTTATTTTTCATTGCTTTCTCCTTATGGAAGTGCTTTCCATGTGACTTAAACTTAAATTTTAACCTCTTTTAAAACAATGAATGTTTTCAAACCGGTTAATTCCATTTCGTAACTGGTCATTTTTAACTGGATTATTTCTTTTCATTATCTGTTTTAAAGCATCGAAAAAGCCAGCTCAATTCAACTTTCATTTGAAAAGCCAAAGTTGCGAAATCGCCGACAAGT
>FR878785.1:7249-7706 GCA_000434395.1 Clostridium sp. CAG:568
TTCAGCTGTGATGGAGGTTAAAAAATGAAAGTTTTTATTAGACATACTTACAGTAAGGAAACAAGGAGGAATCCTCATCGGTTGAACCCAATGAGGGGATGGACTACAATAAAGCCGGTTTTTCCGACGTCAGGAAGGTCGACAAAATAAACAAGATTGATACGACCGACAATAAAGACAAGTTGGGAATAAAAGGTGAGCCGAATTCGGTGACCAAGAACTACAAGCACGACAGGATGATACAAGAGCGGTACTACGATGAGAACGAGGATGTCTATCTGGATATAGATTATACGGACCATAACAATCCAAAGACTCATCCAATTGTCCCGCACCAGCACAACTGGTACAAAAATGAATTAGGAGAGATAACAAGAACTCAATGGAGAAAAATTAAAAAATGACAATAGATATTTTAAAGAAATGGGTTAGAACAGGTCGTGAACTTGAATTCAAC
>FR878786.1 GCA_000434395.1 Clostridium sp. CAG:568
ATTGGTTGGGAAAGTATTAATTAACTAAGTCTATATTATTTCGAATCTAAATATTTATCAAAGAATCTTTACTTATATATTCCCTTGTACTTCTTGTCCAAATAATCTATGAATTCCTTAGAGCTAAAGTCTTTGTGAGTTATAGACTTAATCCAATCCTTAGGATCTAATAGACATGCATTCTTAAACACTCTCTTAGTCATCCAGTCTTTGACCAAATCCATTCTACCTTCTTTCAACACCTGATCTAATCCACCATACTTCTTAAAGGATTTATCCATTACGTTTCTATACATGATGTTGTATGAATTTCCAACTGCATAAACAGGAAAATAGGCGAAAGAATCACACCAATGAACATCCTGCAATATTCCACTTCTATCATCTTCGACATCCAGTCCTAAATAATCCTTATATTTTTGATTCCAAACTTTATTTAAATCCTTAGTACTTAATGTCTTATCAAAAAGACCTTTCTCTATCTCATATCTTATGACAATATGAAGCGAATAAGTCAATTCATCAGCTTCTGTTCTATAAGGTTGACGGAATACTTTGTTAGCTGCTCTATAGAATTCTTCGACTGTTACATCATCTAATACTGGTGCAAAGTATTTCTGCATGGTAGGAAATACAAAAGACAAGAAAGAATAACTTCTTCCTATAACATTCTCATAGAATCTAGATACAGATTCATCCATATCCAATGTTTGATGACCACCAAGCAAATGTTTTCTAACTATAGCAGGTGTGTTTTGTGAGAACAAAGCATGACCAGTTTCATGCATTATCGAATAGAAATTTGATATGAAGTTCTTCTCATAATAGTGAGTAGCCACTCTACAATCAGATGCACTCAATTCAGATGTAAAAGGATGCTCTGTCTGACCTAAAGTTCCTTTATCGAAATCAAATCCTAATAGTTTCATCAACCAAAGAGAGAACTCTCTTTGTTTTTCTATAGATACTTCTCTAAACAAGAAGTCATCTCTAATGATTTCTTTGGATTCATAAACTCTATTCAAGATAGGAATAATGCCATCTTTAAGACTGTTGAAATAGATATCTAAATCCTCAGTAGTAAATCCAGGCTGAACTTCATCAGTCAAAATATCCAAAACTTTCTTTCCTTTTGCGTCATCTCTAAGATTTACCCATTTTCTAGTATATTCGACATTTTTCTTCAACTGGCCTTCAAATAAAGAATAATCATTCTTTTCTTTAGCATTAACCCATACGTTAAATGCTTTGCTAAAGTTGTTGGAATAAATCTTTTCAAATTCAGGAGTTACATTCTTTGAACTCAAATAATCTCTATATAAAGATTTAACTAAGACTTTGTCATATTTATCCAAAGACTCGAAATTCTTCATAGCATAAATAATTGAACTTATGAATTTCTTCTTTTTGCTGAGAGCAAAAGATTTACCTGACAAGTAAGTAAGTTGCTCACTTTCTCTATCTCGTCCATCTCTTGGAGCGCATGTTTCCAAATCCCATGATATGACTCCAGACATATCACTATAAAACTGCATCATCTTCACTGTCTCATGAATTACCCTCAATGACTTTGTTAATTTCTTTTCTTGATCCATATCAGTCCACCTCTTATTAATAGAGTATAAATTATTCATCCAAATAAAACATCTAAAATTGATATTGTTCATCTTGGATAGTCCAACATACATCTATCTTAGATCCTTTGTTTAGCATAGCAAACAAAGAAATAATTCCTTCTTTTAATTCGAAAGTGATCTTTTGAATTCGACTTTTTCTGTTTCTTCTCCAAAATTCATATAATCTCATCCTGCTATTAGTACTTTGAATCCACTTTTACACTTAAATAGATTCTTTATTAGACTTTACTTATAAGCACATATATAAGATGAAAATATATATTTATTAGAAAATAGCAGGTATTTGAAAACACTTTCAAAAATACTTTGTTTTTTTGCTTGCTTTTATAAATCTAAGGACTATAATTACAAGACAATCAAGAGATTGCAAATAACTAAGTTAATTATTTCCAACATAAAATTCCTTTTGCTCGCTCCGGATCTAATGCAAATTAGGTTCGGAGTTTTTTTATGTCTTTTATTCCATATCCAAAGGAAGTTTCTTCTTTGGAGATGGATAAATAGAATCTAGTAACTTCCAAGATTCATCTGATATTTGAATCTTGGATGCTTCAATATTCATCTTTAGATGCTCTACATGAGAAGCTTTAGGAATAGATGTTATATCCTTATCTCTCAAAGTGAAGGCCAAAAGAAGTTGAATAGGTGTAATTCCATATTCTTTAGATATTTCTATTACTGTCGAATTAGATAAAAGCTCTCTTTTCAATGATCCAGCCTCTGCCAAAGGACAATAAGACATAAATCTAATGGCATTATTCTTTAAAAAGGGAATAAGACTATACTCTACACCCCTTGATCCTAAATGATATAAGCATTGATCAACTCTGCAATTGTAACCATCTTTAAGGCTTAATAACTCTTGCATATCATCAATATCAAAGTTAGAGACACCCCAATCTTTGATAAGACCTTGTCTCTTTGCTTCTTCCATACATCTTATGGTTTCTTCCAATGGAATCTCGCCTCTCCAATGCAATAAATACATATCCAAATAAGATGTATTCAATCTTTTTAAAGAATTAGAAAGGCTGATGAAGAAATCATCATATCCAGCATTCCAAGGCAATATCTTAGAAACAATATATAATCTTGACCTATCAAAATCCTTGATAGCTTCTCCTATCAAGGATTCAGATTTGCCATCCCCATACATCTCAGCTGTATCTATCAATGTCACTCCATTTTGAATTCCATATCTAATACTTTCGATTTCAGCTTCATATAATTTTCTATTTTCTCCAAAATGCCAAGTTCCTTGACCTAATCTATCCATTTTAAACATGATTACATCATTCTCCTCATAAATAATATAAAACACGACTAACTTATTTCTTAAGAACAAAAAATAGCTGTTTTCACAGCTATTCAACTTCTACGTTATCTATTAAGAACCAAGGGCAAAGAGCAGCTTCTATGGAGCAATCCTCTCTCTCAGAAGAAAGTCCGATTACATCTCGTAAGAATTCATCAGCTTTTCCTTTTATAGTTCCTCTTACAGGCTTTCCAATCTTTCCTTCTTTTATCTCATAGCCATAGAAAGGAATCTCAAGATTTATCTCAGCATCTCTCTTTATCTTTTCTACACAGTCCTTATCAAATCCTTCTACTATATATCCATTATCTACAGACCTTATCAATCCCAAAGATGTATTATCCGCTGAAGGTGCAACGACGAAGTATTGAGACTCGGGAATTCCGTATGTGGCACAAGAATTAGATCTTATATTCAATATCTCACCATATTCAGTATCCAAGAAGAAACAGCGAAGTCTTCCATGATCTATGGCCATAAACTTCTCTGTTGCATTTCCTTCTGTATCGAATGGAGTGGATTGAACTGAAGAGATAATAGGATCATTTAAGACAGTTAGTAGTGGTGAGAAAGCATCCTTTCCAAACTGATCCTTATATACTGATTTTCCCGAGGCTACCATCGCACCAGAGAGATGAAGATCAGCAATATGAAGGATAGTAGCAGCACTTCTTGGAGAAAAAGCTACTTTATATTTTCCCTTTTCAGCTAGACCGACCTTGAAGGAAGACATTATTTCTTTATCTATTCTATTAGCCAAATACTCAGGTTTAATAGTCATCAAATTGTATCCAATATATGTCTCAGTAGCAGAACTCTTCTCGCCATCAGGCTTTGTGAAGGTACAGTCTGCTTTCATCACTATACGATCAAACTTCTTCTCCACTTTTAATCCTTTAGAATTGACCATCATTCTTCTACCAGTTATCAAGGTGGTTGAAATTTCATTTATAGCATCATCGTTGAACAAAGAATTCATTCCTTTTAAAGATTGAACAATCTTATTGTTTAAAATCTTTAGATTATCTATCTTCACGTTGGATAATTTAAATCCACTAGATTTATATCTTTGACCAGGTTCGCCAAAAAATTCAGGTCTACATAATCTATCGCTATTCAAAGCAGATTGTTTAATAGATTTAATGATTTCATCAACTCTATTCTCATCCAATTTGTCATCTTCAAAAGTACCTAATCTCTCTTCATACATTCCTCTATAACGAACTGAGACAACATTTTCTTTTATATCAGTCGTTAAAACACCTTTTACATTTGATACTTTAATTTCATTATGGACTTTATAGTCAATTTGAAAAGGGGATATTCCTTCTCTTTGGCAAAGACTTAGAATAGTATCCAACACCTTCTTTTCTTCGTCTGTCATAGTTATCACTCCTTTTCGCTTTTAATGTCAATTGACTTTCATTTATATAAATAAAAAGTAAATATAACAAATTCATTAGAAAGCGGTATTATTATAACCGATTTTTAAGCTAAATTCCTAGCTAGAAAGGCGGTTTATAACTATGAGCGAGAATATAAAGAAAGAAAAAAGTTGTGGTGCTGTAGTATATAAAATAATAAATGACCGAAGATACTATCTAGTAGAGAAGATGAATTTAGGACATACTTCAATTCCAAAGGGCCATGTAGAACCTACTGATAAAAATGATGAAGATACAGCTAGAAGAGAAATAAAAGAAGAGACTTCTTTAAACGTGACTATAGATACTGGATTCAAGCACCATATAAATTATTCTCCATTTCCTGGAATAGACAAAGATGTCTATTTCTTTGTCGCTGAATGCAAAGAAGACACCATCGCTCACGATGACCACGATGATGAAGTCAAATCATGTATTTGGCTTCCTATCAAAGAAGCTATAGATGCAGTAACCTTTGAAACAGATAAAGAGACGTTGAGAAAAGCTGATGAATATTTAAAAAATAGAAATAATTAAAACGGATTTATTCTGACTCTATAAATGACTCTGTAAAAATAGTAAATAGCAAGCCCACAGATTTTGACCAGCAATACTTCAATCAATAAAATCAAACCCAAGAATCACAGCAAAAAGAGACAACATTTGCAAAGCAAATAACATTACTTTGATTAGACTTCCCAATTCCTATGCCAAGGATTATACGTTCATTTTAAACATTATTAAGAAATATGAACGTCAAGCTATAGACGAATCAGAGGAAATGCAACTTATATAATAATTAATCAATTGTAAATAAAAAAGAGGGCACATAAGCCAATGTCACTAACTTAAGGCGA
>FR878787.1 GCA_000434395.1 Clostridium sp. CAG:568
CTCACGTGCACTAGAGAGTTTTTTCTTTAAAAAGGAGTAATATCTGCTTTTATGTCTATTGTACTGGTATTTTAAGCGTTTACTTTAATATTGACAAGTTCTATTTTACACTCGTTTTTATCCTTAAAAAGTACTGCGTGAATACCATTTATTTGAGCTAAACCACTGCTAGGGCTTTGAAAAGAAGCCGGGAGACCAAAGCCGACTTTTTTTACAACATTGTCTTTCAGCATACCTAGACAAGAATCGAATAGTCCACACATCCCAAGGTCAGATATGAATAATGTTCCTTTATTTAATTTTTGACAATCATTCGTTTGAACATGAGTATGGGTTCCAACAAAAAGAGATATTCTTCCATCCAAGTACTCTGCCAAGGCCCTTTTCTCGCCTGTAGCTTCAGCATGAAAATCAACTATATCAAAATCTACTTTTTCATCTTTTTCTAACAGTTCATCCATGTCCGTAAAAGGATTTGATTGAGCTCCATTTATTTCGACACGTCCCAATAAATTTGTCACTCTAACTTTGAATCCTTTTATTTCAAATATCTTTGAGCCTTTTAAAGGAGCATCTTTTGCCAAATTTAAAGGTCTTATTTGTTTTTCAAATAAAATAGGTGCATCTGGAGAAAACACATCTCTTTGCTCATAGAAATGATTTCCGGACGTAAGGCAACCAACTCCACTTTTGATCAACTCTCTATATGAGCTTAAAGAACAACCTCTACCATTAGTTGCGTTTTCGCTATTTACGATCACAAAATCAGCGGAGTATTTTTCCTTTAATTCAGGAATAGCTTTAGCCAAAGCGTTTCTTCCGACTTTGCCACAACAATCTCCAAAGCAAAGAATTGACAATTTATCTTGCTGTTTCAATGACTCTAGTCTCCCTGATGACTGTAACCTTTATGTAACCAGGATAAGTCATCTCATTCTCAATTTTATCTTTGATTTTTTGAGCCAATGTGACACATGTAGCATCATCAACTTTTTCAGGCAAGACCATAACACGTAAATCACGTCCAGATTGCAAGGCATAACAATTGGAAACACCATCAAATGATTTGCAGATGTTTTCTAAATCCTCAACTCTCTTAATATAGTTCTCGAGAGTCTCTCTTCTAGCACCTGGTCTAGCCGCTGACAAGGTGTCAGCTGCTACGACCAATTCAGAAATGAGATATTTCTTTTCACAATCACCATGATGACTTGCTATAGCATTGATGACAATCTCAGGTTCACCAAACTTCTTAGCTAATTTGACACCTAAATCGACATGGCTTCCATCAACCTCAAAGTCGACGGATTTTCCAATATCGTGAAGCAATCCAGCTCTTTTAGCCATTGTTTGATCGAGTCCTAACTCTGCAGCCATGATTCCACAAAGATAAGCAACCTGTTTAGAATGTTCTAAGACAGACTGACCGAATGAGGTTCTATATTTCAATCTACCGATATAAGGATAGAATTGTCTGGAAATCATAGGAAGTCCTAAAGACATACATGTATCTTCACCAGTCTCTCTAATCGTTGTCTCTATATCTTCCTTAACCTTGGCATAGACATCTTCAATACGTCCAGGTTGAATTCTTCCATCCTTTATAAGAGTATTCAAAGTCTCAACTGCAATTTCACGTCTGATAGGATCGAATGAAGAAACAGTAATGACATTTGGGGTATCGTCAACCAGAATGTCACAACCCAACAAAGATTCTAAAGACTTGATATTTCTTCCTTGACGTCCGATGATTCTTCCTTTCAATTCATCGTCTTGAAGAATGACATTAGTTGTCGTTCTCTCGATTGCGACATCCTGAGCATATCTTTCCATAGCTAAACTCAATATATTTTTAGAATCTTGTTCAGCCTTGTCTTCAGCATCTTCGTGACGCTGTCTAAGATATTCAGCTATCTCAGTTTCAGATTTAGCTGCGACTTTATCCATTACTTCCTTCTTGGCTTCCTCTAAAGATAATCCTGAAATTCTAGCTAATTCAGCATCTTCTTTAGCTTTTTCAGCATCGATTTCTTCACGGTCTTTTTGGAGTTGAATAAGGTCATTAGCGAGCTTATCCTGTCCTTCTTTCAAAGCTTTTAAGTCTAAATCCAATTTATTCTCTTTAGCAGTAACTAAAGAATCTCTTCTATCCAGCGAGTCTTCCCTAGCATCGAGCTTTGCGGATTCTTCATCCAAGCCTTTCTTCATGGCTTTAGCCTCATTCTCAGCTTTTTCATGAAGAGCTATTCTTTCATTTGCCATATCGGTCTGAGCCTGTGCTTTGATTTTATCTGCCTCAAAGCTAGCACTCTTCATTATCAACTCAGTCTGTTGTTTGGCGTTATCCAACTTGATTCTACTCTCATCTTCAGCTTTCTTTTTAACTTCTTCAGCTTTCTTCTCAGCATCTTCCAAAATCGATTTAGCATCGCTGCGAGCCTTCTTGGCTTTAGTCATCAAAATAAAATAGACAACCAATCCAACTATTAAGGCGCCACCGACAAACGCACCAATCGTAGCTCCAATAAAAGAGCCTAAATTCTCAGTTAATATCGGGAACAAAATTGTGTATCCTTTCTAAGCACTCAAAAACAATCCTTGCAAAAACCGGATGAATATCATCAAAGACGTCATCAAATATGTAATTTAGACTTATAAGAAATGCTTTTTGAGCACTGATTTGACATGTGAAATACAATTTCACCAAATGAATTATAACCCTTTTTTACACATTTTCACATAGAAAAAAGGCTGAACTATAATTTAGTTTAGCCTTTAAAAACTATATTTTTATAAATGAGGAACAAGCTTTTTTTATATTAACCACTTTATGTTTTGCTATAAAATTTTTATCTTTATTTTTATTCGATATAAAATGTATTTATAGCTTGTTTAAAGTAGTCATCCATCGGTGCTGTTAAAACCATAGGTTTTTTAGTTATAGGATGAATGAAACTCAAACGGAATGCATGTAGAACTTGACCTTTGTCAAAATGATGTTCTTCTTTATTGCCATAAAGCATATCGCCGACGATAGGGTGACCTATGTATGAAAGATGGGCACGAATTTGATGAGTTCTACCAGTCTCTAGTTGACATCTTACCAAACTAACGCCATTTCTAGTCCAGATTTTTGTGAAATGACTGACAGCTCTCAAACCATTAGGAGAAGGCATTGCTCTTCTCAAAGTGTGGTTAGGTTTTGTCAATGGAACATCAACTGTGAATGAATCCTCATTCACATCTCCCCAACATAAGGCAACATATTCTCTTTTGACCTTATGTTCTTTGATATCAGCTTGAAGTACTTTCTCCGCCTTAGGAGTTTTTGCAACCATCAACAATCCGGATGTATCTTTATCGATACGATGAACAATTCCTGGTCTACCACCAGCCATTTCTTCTTCATCAAACTTAAATTTATCATTTTGACTTGCTAAGAAATTGACCAATGTATCTGTATCATGACCAGGAGCTGTATGTACGACCAATCCTCTTGGTTTATTGAAGACGATAATATCATCATCTTCATAAACTACAGGAACTACAATATCAGCATTTGGAACTATGTCAGTAGGCTTTTCTTCCAGAGGAGTGTAATTTAAAACGTCACCTTCTTCTACATTATAGGAAGCCTTTCTATTTCTTCCTTTGATTTCAATTCCATTGTCTACAATCAATTGAGCCTTAGATCTAGAGATGTTCAAAGCATCAGCAATAGCTTCATCCAATCTTCCTGACTTTTTGACCGTAAAACTTTTAATTTGGTTATCCATCGTCACTTCTCTCCTTTTAAGAAATCACTTAAAGAAGAAAATTCGCCATCATCTTCCTTCTTTTCTTCTTCAACATTTGTTTTATCTTCTGTTTTCTCTTCTGTTTTATCTTCTTTAGAAATCGATTCATCACTTCTAAGAACATCGCTCAATGTTCTCTCTTCAGTCTTTGTTTCAACTTCAGCTTCACTCTTTTCCTCTTTAGCAGCCTTTTGTTCTTCCTCTTCCATCATTTGTTCAGCGACAGCGTAGGAACTACCAACTTCTCCAAACTTGCTTTTATTCATAGCTTCATCAACAGCCTGCTTTTGCTTCTTCTCTTCCACAACCCATTCAATAATAAAAGCTAAGACTAAGATAACAGCTCCGATTGTTAAACAAACATCAGCCCAGTTGCACACATACTGGAAAAAGGTAGGCCAAGAGGAATTACCGACTCCAATCCAATCTATGACACCATAGATTCCATCTTTGTTCCAATAGAAGGCTCTATCGATAAAATTACCCCAATCACCAGCAAGTATAAGGTAGATTGCATATCTTTTCCATCCAGACAACTTTTTGAAGTATTTGGCTAAAAAGTAAATGATAACTACTCCAGCTATAAATGAGACACAAGCAAACAATATTCTCATCCATGGTCCCATATTAGCACCGGATCCATATGCAGCACCAGTGTTATAGGTCAATGTCAAATACAAAACACCAGGAATAATATCAATGTTGGAATGAAGAGGAGATTTTGGATTACCAAAATAGGCATTCATTCCCAATTTGGTCCCTAAATCTAAGAAAAACATTAGAAAGCAGAACCATCCACCTTTTTTCAAAAAGTAGAGAAATCCATTCCATCCTTTTTTCAAAATATCTGAATTACTATTGTTTTTGTTCATCTGCAGTTTCATTTAAACTTTCTGGATGAGCTTCTACAAAGCTCTTCAAAGCAGCTTCACATCTGGGACATACGGGTTGACCCATGAAATCGTTGAGCTTGTTAAAGAAATTCCAACAGCGCAAGCATTTGTCGCCTTTCACAGGAACTACTTCAGTTCCTGTTCCTTCGACATAAGACACCTTGCTGAAAGAGAGCAATCTAGCTAATTCAACCTTGTCCAAATCATCCAACAATTCTTTATAGTTTCCACTCTTGATGTCGAGTTTCAATTCAGCCTCATTGCTACCTTTGACTAAGCCCTGATTTCTAGCTGCTTCCAAAGCCTTATTGGCTTGATCACGAATCTTGTTCAAGACCAAATATTTGTTGTTCAAAGCATTATCCCAGCCAGAGAAGTCAGGCATTGATTCCAAAGCGACATTTTCCTTCTTAGGTCCAGGCAAGGCTTGATAAGCTTCATCACCAGTGAAGAACAAAATAGGTGAATACATGATGGCCAATTGCTTAGCGATTTGATAGATTGTATATTGAACTCCTTTTCTACGCAATGAATTAGGCTCATCACAATATAAAGGATCTTTAGAAATGTCGAGATAGAAGCTAGACAAATCATTTACCATAAAGTTCAACATAGTTGTATTGGCAGTCAAGAAGTCATATTTTTCATATGACTTTCTAACCTTTTGAACAACTTCTTTCAACTTATTCAAAACCATCTCATCGACTAATGATAGCTTATATTTGTCCTTCAAAGGATCGAACATCTTCTCATCCGAATCGCAGAGATTAGCTAGCATGAATTTGAATGTATTTCTAATCTTTCTATATTCATCTGAGACATTCTTCAATAAATCTTTACTCAAAGAGATTTCAGCAGTGGTGTAATCGATAGATGCAACCCAAAGACGGAAGACATCAGCTCCCATATCATTGCAAATGGCTTCAGGATAAATACCGTTCTTCTTAGACTTGCTAAACTTTTGTCCGTTTTGATCGACTATGAAGCCATTGGTAACGATAGCCTTGAAAGGAGAAACTCCTTCAACAGCGCCCGAAAGAATCAAAGAAGCATTGTACCAGCCACGATATTGATCGTTTCCTTCTAAGTACAAATCAGCAGGGAAAGGCATGCCACGTTTGATATCAGCACCTAACCAAGAGCTTCCAGAATCGAACCAAACATCCATGATGTCTTTTTCTTTAGTGTATTGTCCATTAGGTGAATGTTCATTGGTATAACCTTCAGGAATGAAATATTCAGCAGGCTTCTCGTACCAAATATTAGAACCGTTCTCAGCTACCTTCTTCTCAATCCAATCAAAGACCACCGAATCGGTGACTGGTGTTCCATCCTCACAATAAAGGATAGGAATTGGTACACCCCAAGAACGTTGACGAGAAATACACCAATCCGTTCTACCTTTAATCATGTTCAAAAGTCTAACTTTACCCCATTCAGGAGTGAAGTTGACACTTTCAACTGCTTTGATCAAATCATCTCTAATAGGATCGAGAGAGCAGAACCATTGCGGAGCTGTTCTAAATATTAAAGGCTTGTGATTTCTGGCATCCATAGGATAGGAGTGGTGGATATCTACTTCCTTAAGCAAATATCCAGTCTCTTGAAGCATTTGAATAACAACATCATTTGCCTTCTCGTAGAACATTCCAGCCAATCTTTCACCACACTCTTCTGTCAATCTACCTTTTGAATCGACAGGGCAAAAAGGCTTAAGACCAAACTTCAATCCAACTTTGTAGTCATCGTCTCCTAAACCAGGGGCTGTGTGAACACATCCAGTACCATCATCAGCAGTGACGTGCTTTCCTGTTATAACTATAGAATCACGATCATAGAAAGGATGCTGACAGACAACACCTTCGAGTTGTCTTCCCTTATATACTCTTTGAAGCTTAACATTGGTCAAACCCAATTCCTTGGTTAGCTTTTCTACCAAACATGTCAAGAAGATAAGTCTTCCTTGATCAGTTTGATAGAGACCATATTCCATATCAGGATTTAAACATATGGCAAGGTTAGAAGGAATTGTCCAAGGAGTAGTAGTCCAAATTACAAAACAATCGCAAGCAGCCAAATCATACTTAGGCTTCTTGATGGGGAATTTCACATAGATCGTCTTAGCTGGAAGATCTGCATATTCGATATCAGCTTGAGCACATGCAGTCTCAGAAATAGGAGACCAGTGCACAGGCTTAAGTCCACGGTAGATCAACCCTTTCTCCATGCATTTAGCAAAGACATGGATTTCATTTGCTTCGTATTCAGGTTGGAAAGTAATGTAAGGAGCTTCAAAATGACCGAGCAATCCCATACGCTTGGCTTGTTTCATTTGATGAGCGACCTGTGACTTTGCATAATCCATGCAAATCGAGCGGAACTCAGCAATAGACATCTTGGTTCTATCAACACCAGACTTTGTCACTTCGTTTTCGATAGGAAGACCATGGGTATCCCAACCAGGAATGAACTCACAGTGGAATCCTTCCAAAGTCTTGCTACGTATGATCATATCCTTCAAGACCATGTTCATACCATGTCCAGCATGAAGATCTCCGTTTGCATACGGGGGACCATCGTGAAGATAGAATTCCTTTCCATCTTTTGTTGCCTCGAGCATCTTGGAATAAAGATCCATCTTCTCACACTTTTCAATGTAAATAGGTTCCCTTGTAGGAAGCTTTCCACGCATTTCAAAGCTTCCTTTGGGCATGTTTAATGTCTTTTTGAGTTCCATCATAACCTCCAATAAATCAGTCGTTAAAACACACAACTTAAATTATATATTTATTATTATGTAGTAGCAATAAGTGGGTTTAAGGTTTAACTAAAACTATCTAGAGAAACGATACAGGAATATTCCACCAGCTATTGCAACATTTAAAGAATCAATTCCACTCATATTAATTCTAAGCTTTTGGCCCAAACTGAGATGCTCAGTCCTTATTCCTCTTCCTTCATTGCCCAAAACTAAGGCAAAAGGTTCTTTTAGTTTTCCAAACGTAGCTTCATCTTCACCATCCAAGGTAGTCAAATAGATGTTATAGCCTTTATTTTTCAACTCTTCCAAATCCATAACTCCAACAGGAATTTTAAATAAAGCACCCTTTGTGGATTGAATGGTCTTTGCATTAAAAATAGAAGCACAGTCTTTAGATAGAATAACTGAAGAGTAGTGAAAAGCTAAAGCCGTCCTTATCAGTGTTCCAACATTTCCAGGATCTTGTACACCATCCAAATAAACAACTTTATCACCAGGTTCTTTGGATAGAGTAAATTTAGCAACCCCGATAACTTTAGGAAGGGATTGGTAAGATGCTAGGTTTCTATATAAGCCTTGCTTTACCAATGTAGTAGGTACATCATTGACTATAAATTTGGGGTCATAAGTCAAAGCGTATTGCAAAGCTCCTACCTTTCTAGCTTCATCGATGAGATCTTCACCTTCGATTAGAATCAAACCCTCTTTCTTCATCTTTCCATCTCTTATGGCTACTATTTTTTTATAAAAATCGTTGTGTTCACTTTCAATAATTCTTTGCTGGGACATATTCAAATTTTCCTTCGTTTATTATTTTAATACATGTATTGTATCTTGTTTCCGGACAAAGACTATAGAGAAGTTCATAGAAACCCTTTTGATGATTCATATGATTCACATGCGATAGTTCGTGGTCGACTATTGCATCTATCACTATAGGTTTGAATGCAAAAAGCCTTCTATCGAATTCAAACAAGAAGTCTTTTTTTCTAAAAGACGCTTGTTTGCTTCTAAAGTTACCGATTCTAATCTTAAAATTAGGCTGTAATTCTATATGACCTCTTTTCGCTTCTTCTAAAACCCTTTTCTTCACATACTGAGCACAGATTTCATCAAAGACAGGAACAAACTTAGCTTTAGGAGCTATATAGAAAAAATCCGGATTATCTTTGAGAAGAATATTGTTGGTCAATGTCCTTTTGTTTCCTAGAAAAAAGACATATTTAGGATTGGTATTCCAAGAAAGAATATCTCTAAATGTCATGGTTTCAGCTAATTTTATTTTTTTGACCATGTTAGTCAAAACAATCAATGCCTTCTCCTTGTTGATCTTTTTGCCAATGTATCCATATAGTTTTCCATATTCGACATAAACTCTACAACCTGAAAGACCAGCCCTATAAACTGGGACTATAACTTCTTTACCAGAGTTAAGAATTACTTTCAAATCCGTTATTTTTTCATCAGTTGCTGTCATAGGTCTAAATTATAACTTTAAGTTTGCTCGATTTTAATAATATTTTTATATTTTTGAATATATACTAATCTTAGATTACAGGAGGTCATATTATGGCTAACTTAGAAAAAGAATTCAGAGTAGAGACTTCAGCACATCACTGTCATTTAACACAAGAAACATTGGATGGATTATTCGGTAAAGGTTTTGATTTAGATAAATATGTACGTTTTCCCTTATCTCAACACGGACAATATTGTTCCACAGTAAGAGTCGATATCGAAGTCGATGGAAAAGATGGAAAGAAACATAGATTAAATGGTCTATCCATATTAGGGCCTGCTAGAAAATATAATCAATTCGAAATATCATTGACAGATGCTAGAGCATTACATATAGATGCACCAGTACGTCAATCCGGTCATACTGAAAACTCAATCGGATGCACTGTCATATCAAAAGATGCAAAGACAGGGAAAGAGATTGCTAGAGTTGAACTAAAAGATGGTGTTGTAGCTCAAAAGAGACACATCCATATCAATCCAACTCAAGCAGAAGAATTAGGTGTCAAAGATGGTGAAATAGTAGCAGTAGACGTAAAATCACCTATCGATAGACATGTTATATTCGATGATGTCGTAATAAGAGTCAATCCTACATTTGACCTATCGATGCATTTGGATACAGATGAATCAAATGCAGCTGGACTAAATGGAAAAGAAACTACAGGACATTTAGTAGAAATCAAAAGATAATAGAAAAACTTTTATATTTTGAATACATTATAAAATCAAATATAATGTTTCCATGAACAAGAACAAAGTATCAGAGAAAACACTTCAAAACATAGATGAGACTAGTGCCGATCAAGATGAAGAGCTAGACTTTATAAACTATCAGGAAGAAGTAACACATTCAAAAGAAGAGAAAAGAAATAGAACGATACTAATAACTTTATCAGTCGCTCTATATCTTTTAGGTCTCGGTGTTTTTGCTATCATCGTCCAAACCATCTATCAAATGAATGAAATAGCTGGAATTGTTGTAGCTATAGCATTATTAATAGCCTATACAACTTGTTTCATAGTGATAATAGTAAAAATATTTTCTAAGCATTCATTCGACTTGGAATTTCAAAAAAGAAAGGATGGTCATTATTCAGAAAGAAACAACAACAAAGTTAGATGGGAGATAGCAAAAAATATCGTAGATCAATCCGTCGTGTTAAATTATCTAGATAAGATGGACGATAAAAAAGTCCTTACTAATAAAGAAGCAGAAAAGATAGCATCTTTCAGAGAAATGCAAAACTTGGTAAATAAATATCCAGGGAATAAAATTCCTAGTTCTCATAAAGAAGATTCAATTAATCTAGCTGAATCTTTGGCTATATCCATGAGAAAAGACGGGGTCATTTATCAAAAAGCAAAATCTTTGATTCTAAAGAGATCTTTGTCCACCGGATGTTTGACTGCTCTATCTCAAAATACTATGGTCGACGCCAGTGTAGTTGTTGTTAAAAATATGCAGCTGATAAAAGATTTAATTTGGCTTTATGGATTTAGACCTACCAATGCCGAAATGACCAAAATACTAGAAAAGGTAGTTAAAAGTGTCTGTCTTTCAATAGGTCTAAACACTATGCAAAACGGTACTAATATGGCCGGTAAAATATTTAATAAAGACTCTAATAACTTCCTAGTTCAAGTCTTAGGTCAAGCTTTAAATATGGGTGCTCAGTTCATAGGTAATGGGGCTATGACTTATATGGTAGGAAAATATACCATCAATGCATTATTGAGACAGTACAGGGTGCAAGACATTTATAGGCTCAAGTCTTTAGATGACTATGAGATGGAGATGAACTCATCGACCATAAAAGACTTGAACGATGACATTAAAGAAGAGGTAAAGGCTATAGGAACAAAACCTGAAGAATCAACTGATGATTATAAGATTCCTGAGCTTACCGAAGAAAAGCATAAATACAAGTGGTATCAGTTCATTCAAAAACACAAGGATAAAAAGAGCAAAAAGTAAAATAGGTACATCGATTTAACTATAGTAAAGCACTATTATTAACTCATACTTTAAATACTTATTTAAAACACTTATCTTTTTCTCTTAATGGTATATAATCTCTTAGCACATTTTGAGGTGCTGGAAGGGCGACAGAAATACCGCTCACCCAGCACGCCCCACGGTGCATGAAAAACAAAGTAAAAAGAGGGGAAAGATGAAACCAAAGGTACTATTTACATCAGAAGCAGTCGGAGAAGGTCATCCCGACAAAATCTGCGATCAAATCGCAGATAGAGTACTAGATGCTTGTCTAGCAAGAGACCCGTCGAGTCGTGTCGCATGTGAAGTATTAGCTGTAGGAAACAAAATTGTCATAGCTGGAGAGATTACTTGCGAACCTAAAATCAGCGTAGATGAAATAAAAGATATAGCAAGAAAGACAGTGAGAAGTATCGGATATACGACTCCTGAATCTGGAATCTCACCAGATACTATGGAGATTGAAGTCTTGATAAGACCTCAATCGCACGATATCGCCCAGGGAGTGGATAACTCCATGGATGAAAAAGATATCGGTGCAGGAGATCAGGGAATGATGTTCGGTTACGCCACCAACGAGACAAAGAATTTCATGCCTTTGCCTTATGTAATGGCACAAAAGATAGTTAGAACAGCAGAAAATCTTGAAAAGGAAGGAAAACTTCCTCACGCAAGGCCTGACATGAAGAGTGAAGTCACCATAGATTATACGAATAAGAATCATCCAATTTTGAATGCATTGGTCTTTTCATGTCAGCACGATGAGACAATTGGTGAGAACAACGTATCCATATTCCGTGAAGAATTAAAAAAGAACGTATTAAAACCTGTAGTTGAATCGTTCGGGCTATCTCTTCCTGAAGATGATGAAATATACATCAATCCAACCGGATTGTTTGTAATCGGTGGACCTTTAGGAGATACAGGGTTGACCGGAAGAAAAATCATCGCTGATACATATGGTGGAAGCTGTCCTCATGGTGGTGGAGCATTTTCCGGAAAAGACCCTACCAAAGTCGATAGAACCGGTGCTTATATGGCTAGATACACAGCAAAGAACATCGTAGCAGCTGGACTTGCTGATAAATGCTTAGTACAAGTAGCCTATGCTATAGGTGTTTCAAAGCCTGTTTCTATACTTGTAGAGACCTATCATACAGAAAAAGTTCCAGTCGAGAAGATTATTGAAGCTATAATCAATAATGAAGACTTATTTGACTTCACTCCTAGAGGAATGATAAAGAAATTCAGTTTGACAAAGCCTTCATTCAAGTATGGAGACATATCAAATTATGGACACTTTGGAAGACCTGATTTAGATCTCCCTTGGGAAAAGTTGGATGCAGTAGACTATTTAAAAAAGTTTTGTGGGATTTCTAAATAAAATTAATCAGAAGGGATACAAAAGAATGGATATTGGTCATCATAAGGTTGACGACTCAGAGATAGAGAATCAAAAGAAGACTCCATTTCTCGAAGCTGTAAAGGAATACTTAGCAACTAACCCTACATCTTTTGATGTGCCCGGACATAAGTTCGGTCATTTTAGAACAGATTTAGAAGACTATTTAGGCGATTCAGTCTATAAATTCGATGTCAATGCCCCTTTAGGACTAGATAATCTATCTAGGCCGAGAGGTGTGATAAAAGAATCAGAAGATCTCTTCGCCAAAGCAATCGGTGCAGATTATTGTTTGTATCAAATAAACGGAACAACCGGTGCTATACATACGATGATATTAGGTTGCTTAAGGCCAAAAGATAAAATAATTCTTCCTAGAAACGTCCATAAGTCCATTGTTAATTCTTTGATATTGAGTGGAGCTGTTCCTATTTTTGTGTATCCCGATATCGATCCACACACAGGAATAGCAAATGGTGTTTCTTTAAAAGAATACGAACGAGCCATAAAAGATAATCCAGATGCCAAAGCTGTATTAGTTATAAATCCGACATATTTCGGTGTAACCTCAAACATAGAAGCTATTGCTGAGTTAGCACATAAAAACAACATGATAGCCATGGCTGATGAAGCCCATGGAACTCATTTCTATTTTTCTTCCAAACTTCCTAAAGGAGCTTTGGAAGCTGGATTTGACATCTCTGCTTCTTCAATGCATAAAACTGGTGGTTCTTTAACACAATCATCTATCATCATCATCAAAGGAAATAGAGTTGATGTTGATAGAGTGAAGACTGTTGCTGGAATGATGTCTTCTACTTCTCCGAACAGTACTTTGATGGCTTCTATTGAATCTGCTAGAAAGAGAATGTTCTTCCAAGGAGAAAAATTGATTTCAAAAGTAATCGATTTAGTAAACTATGCCAGAACAGAAGTCAACAATATACCTGGTCTTAAAGCAATCGATAGAACCTACATAAATGGAGATAGCCGTTTTGGATTAGATGAAACAAAATTGGTTGTCGATGTATCCGGCTTAGGAATCACTGGATTCGAGGCCTATAGAGAGATGCGTTACAAGTACAATGTTCAACTAGAATTAGGAGAATATTGTGATTGTTTAGCAGTATTTGCTGTCGGAACATCAAAAGAAGATGTCGATAAACTCATAGAAGCCTATAAAGGAATTTCTAAGGAACACTATGGAAAGAAAGACAAAAAACAAATGCCTACCTTTTCCTTTAGATTCCCTGAACTTGTCACCCGTCCTCGTGTAGCTTTCTCTGCACCTTCAAAAGTAGTTTCTTGTGCGGAAGCAATCGGTGAAATCTCAGCTGAATCAGTTATGATTTATCCTCCTGGAATTCCAGTAGTCATACCTGGAGAAATCATAACCAAAGAAACTGTCGACATGCTCACATTCTACAAAGAAAACAATGGTGTAATCTTAAACGATGCGCCCGATGGAATGATGAAGATTATCGATAGAAAGCACTGGTTCTTAAAATCAGACTTGGACTACGATTTCTAATCAATATGGTATCTATTATTTACAATAACCACGAAAACAATGAAAGAAGCCAAGTTTTGGCTTCTTTTGATATTTCAACAAAGTTATTTTCTATCTCCAAAGTATCTAATCCTTTAAATGTCGATGAAGACAAAAACATAATGGCTACTCTGGTGAATGGAAAGACTAGTGAATTTTTAGATATAGTCGACAAAGTTTTAAAAGATCAAGAAAATAATGATTCAGCTTTAAGAAAAGTCTTGGATAGTTGTCAAGCAACCCAAGAAGCTGATTTTGTCTTCTTCTCTTTAATAGTTTTGTATTTGAAAAGAGAATCGATTAGTTTAGCAAATATTCCAAACCAACTTTTTAAGACTGATCAATATCTATTCTTTTCTTTATTTGGACTGATATTGGTTGGAAAAGAAAAAGATAAATCAAAAGAAAAAATGAGTTTATTCTTCTTGTGGAAAAACTGCCTTGAATCCTTCAATCTCAAATATGAAATTGTAGCTTCTTATCTAGATCAAAGTTTGAAAAACTTACCTTTGAAATTAAATAACTTGCTAAAATCAAATTGTGAAGTCTTATGTATGATTCAAGTTTGGTACGATAACCTCCACAAAAATGAAGATATGGATTTGAGAAAAATTAAAGACCGCGGTTCTTTATATCTAGCTACAAGACCTTTACTAGACTATTCAAATAATTCATTCGAATACAAATTATTTTCTAGAAAGATAAGTAAACTTGAATTTTTGGATTTCATCAAGACCACAGCTATCGGAAAAATGTGGAACTTGTCGAAGAATAAAGCTTTCTTCGATGATAGTTTAAAAGACTTAGATTCGAAAGAAGAAGTTGAAATAGAAGGAGACTACTTCTATTTAACACCTTTAGGAATAGCCTTGTCATCATACTTGATTCCAAGAGTAATGAAAATAAAATAATATTGCCTTATTTTTACAAACAAATAAAATAAAAGCTGAAGTATTAAGGAGAGTGAACATGGAAGATTTATACAAGTTATTGGAAACTCGTTGCACTGATGTATTTGAAATGGTGGGAACAGATTCATCACACAACAAACAAGCAATCCTAGCTAGAGGATTCATTACTTTTTACTTCTCTAAAGTTTCCAATTATCTAAATAAAGTATTTGGAACTGGATTTGATTTAGATTGGAATTATACCGATAAAGATAACTTCTATTCCATGTTTTCATACATATCTGATGTATATGGAAAAACAAAGATTGGTAAGTTGGATGGAGTCCAATATTATTTCAAACTAGCTAAAAACATATGGGATTATTTAACATCGTATCAAGGATTAAAAACTAAATCTATTCCTTTCGAAAATATATCTCCTGAATTCATAAAGAGAGCACCAGAAACTTTATGCAATGCTAGACTATATAGAAGCAATGATATGACAATGGCGGGATTGATTTACTTCATTTCTCCAATGGTCTCCGTAAACGATAGATATAGATTGATAGATGATGTAACAAGGATTTTTGCAAAAGATATCAGTTTCTATCAAGGCGAAAATTGTGATGAGTTATATCAAGCTTTAATGGTTTATTTTCCTAAATCAACTATATTTTCCACTTTCAAGCCTTTCTTTAAAAGTGTTTCAAGCAATCCTTTAGAGCAATTGAAAAGAATAATGTTCACAAGCAAACACCAATATGGTTTTATAACTCAAGAAGGTGAGAACAGATATTCTTATTCACTGGACTTATCTTCGATGGGTGTCTATCAACCTTTAGTCTTAAAAGGAACTATCAATGATAACGGAGATAGTTTTGAAATCAATATCGATCCAGTCTTATCCAAATACGATATTTACTTTGAAGAAGGGAAGAGATCTTTGACTATTGATAAAGATGTCCTACCCGAGCTTGTAAAATACGCTCAAAGAATTCCACCATTCGTCCTACCTTTAGCTTTGACTTTCTTTTTCCGTGAAGGTCATTTAGATGAGGAAGCTATGCGAGCTTTAGGACCAAGCTTCTTCATATTCCAATCTGGATCATATTATTATGAGGATAGAGAAAGAGCTGATATAGCATATAAACCCATGTATAGAGTTGGATATTGTGTACCTTCCTTTATCCTTGCTTTAAATGATATCTATAAAAAAACTTCAAAGAATATCATCAAATATATAGGTGAAAAGAATATCGATATCATGAAGAGGTTAAAGACGACTTCAGTTTGGATGAATAAGCTATGGAAATATGACATGATATTGGGAGGCGAATTCTTCGACGATGATGGAAATTTAATATCTATCACCACTACTGATATAGCTCAGATTCTCTCCGATTTAAATTTCTTATATAATACTTTCCCTACCGAATTTGAAAATGATGTCATATACGACTATGGAAAACGTGGAATCAACGCCTATATGACAGTATTAGTCACAAAGAAATACGCCAATTATTTAGAGACATCCAAAAAGATCCTAGAGCCTTTGAACTTGTCTGACAAGGATTGGCGAGCCACATTGGATTCTCAGGAAGAAGATAGTTCTAACTATTTACCAGCTAAATTGATTACAGATGAAGCCATGCAAGAACTCTCTTCTTGTAAACCAACTTTGGACACCTGGCTTTGTGATGCACCTAACGGAATGGAATTATCTTCCGCAAGATACGTTACCAACATCATCAAAGCACATATAGTCTCAAATAGTGGATCCATATTGATAAAAGGAAAAGATACTGGCAAAAGCGAACTTACACTCTACACTTTGAATCAAACTGATCTTAATGGAATAACAGGAAAGGATGGAACTCCAATAACAGTCGAATCGACTAAGAAAGAATTCAGTTTTCTCACTTCTAAAGAGATGAAATGTTAATAAAAAGAAGTGAAAATATAGAGCAGCACATCTTAAAAATGTGTTGCTCTTTTTCATATGAATCAAGTTTCTTTATTTAAATTCATGACTTAACCCCCTTAAGTTACGATTGAAATTCATGAAAGCGATAACAATGAATTATTCTTAAACTCGTAAAGAGGAGATAAATATGAAAAAAGTAGGAAAGATTATCAGTTTGTGTTCCATTGGTGTTATCCTCGGAGCTTTAGTCGCCGGAAATATCATCGGTGTCAAGTACGCTCCAATGATTACAACTTTCTTATTTGGAACAGGAGATAGAAAAGGTGGAACCGAAGAGCAGGCTAGATCTGACGAACTCTGTCAAAAAATAGCTGAGGAAGGAATCGTCTTGTTGAAGAACCAAGACAACGCACTTCCTTTGGAAACTAAAGACCTAAACGTCTTCGGTTGGTCATCCACAGATCAAGGATTTCTTCTCTCAGGAATCGGATCTGGTTCTTCGACCATTTCAGATGAAAAGAAAGTCTCATTGTTGAGTGGATTAGAGAAGGATGGATTCAACATCAACCAAGATTTAGTCAAATTCTATAACGATTACGATTCATCTACTTTCAGCTTTGGAACTGGAAACTCCAAGCGTATGAACTTAATTGAGCCTAGCATAAACGAATACTCAGATGAGTTGATCGATGGCGCAAGAAATTTCTCAGATACAGCATTAGTCGTGATATCTAGAGTCGCAGGAGAAAACGTCGGTGAGATTCCAACTACTCAAAAGAAGAGTCATGGTCAAGCCGAAGATAAGACTCGTAACTATTTGCATATATCAAAAGAAGAGGAACAATTGTTGAATATGGTCGAAGACAACTTCGACAATGTCATAGTCATTATCAATTCCACCAACGCTATGGAATTAGGATTCTTGAGCGATGCCAACATCGACGCCGCATTAAATGTCGGAGTCACCGGACAAAGCGGTGCTTTGGCAATAGGAAAAGTTTTGGATGGAACAGTCAATCCTTCCGGACATTTGACAGATACTTTTGCCTATGACTACACCAAAGAACCTTCATTCCAAAATTACATCAGAAACGGAAACAATATCCAGTATTTAGAAAACATATATTTTGGATATAAGTGGTACGAAACAGCTGATGTTCAAGGCTATTTTAACAAAGAATCCAACGAATATGGTGATGGATATGAGGCCATGGTTCAATATCCTTTCGGATATGGATTGTCTTATACGACATTCAAATGGAAACTCACCAATTCTTCAATTAAAGATGCAGCCAACATCGATAAAGATGCAAAGATAGAATTGACCTTCTCTTGCACCAACACAGGTGATGTTGCCGGAAAGGATGTAATGGAGATATTCTATACTGCTCCATACATCGAGAACGGAATTGAAAAATCTGCCGTAAATCTCATCGATTTCATCAAAACTGATACAATCGAACCTGGCGAAACAGAATCTAACTTGACGGTTACATTGGATTTATACGATATGGCAAGTTTCGATTCTTATGATAAGAACAACAACGGAAAGACCACATGGGAATTAGATGCTGGTGACTATCAGATCAAATTCATGGATGATTCACATAATTTGAAGAAGATGAATCAAAATGTACTCAACTTCAAATTGGCCTCCACAATAACATATGACACAGATCCTGTGACCGGAACAAAAGTGACAAACTTATTCACAGGCGCCGATGCATATTCAGGAGTTCCTTTAGATGGATCTACCGTCTATAAGAATCCTCTTCCTTACCTCTCTAGAAGTGATTTAAACTCTACATTCCCCACAGCTAGTGGAGATGTGATCAGTTCAGAGATTTCAAAGGCAAACAACTATACAGCAACTGAGTACGAGCAAACTGAGATGCCTGTGACTGATACTGTAGATGGAGAACCCTTGCTATTAGTCACAAAAGAAGATGGATCAAAAGCCACTGAAGCTGAATTGAAAGGCGAAGGAAATGTTTCCTTGATCTACAACAAGGAATTGTTGACAACAATTGGAAGCAACTATGATGCTCCTGAACTAGATCAGTTGATAAATCAGATGAACACCACTGAACTAGCAAAGCTAGTCGAAGACAGTGGATTCCAAACCAAAGCTATTGAATCTATCGGAAAACCGAAGTTAGATGAATTTGATGGTCCTGCCGGATTCAATACGACTACCCAGACAGGAAAGAACACTGGAACATGGACTGCCTTCCCTAACGAGACATTGTTAGGTCAAACTTGGTCTAAAGCTATAGCGAATGCTATGGGTATCAACATGGCTCAAGAAGGTCAAGGTACAGGATTGAGCGGATGGTACGCACCTGGTGTCAATCTTCACAGAACTGCTTTCAATGCCAGAAACTATGAATACTATTCAGAAGATCCTGTGTTGAGTGGATTTATGGCAGCTAATGTCATAGAAGGTGCTAAGGCCAATGGTCTTCACTGCTACCTCAAGCATTTCAGTTTATCAGAACCTGGACAAAACGCCAGAGACTTGAACACATGGCTGACCGAGCAAAACTATAGAGAAAACTATTTGAAGCCTTTCGAAATAGCTGTAAAGAAAGGTGGAGCTAACGCTATAATGTCTGCCTTCAACTCAGTAGGTGGAGTATGGGCTGGTGCTAACTACGCTCAAAACGTCCAGATTCTTAGAAATGAATGGGGATTTAGAGGAACAATCATCACCGACTGGTCCAACGGTAGTGGAAACATGAACTGTCAAATGGGTATAAGAGCTGGAAACGATATGTGGTTGAATCCTAACGATGGACAAAACAACTCTAAGTTGAATATGAGTGATCCTACCAATGTCTATTGTGCCAAGATTGCTGCCAAGAACATCGTCTATACCTTTGCCAACACCTATGCCTATGCCGATCAAAAAGGAAATGCGAAGGATTCTGCAGAAATTACTGCTGGAGCTTCTGTTTCTACAGTCTATTGGATATTCGTTGGAATCGATGCATTCTTTGCAATCGGATTAGGAGTATGGACATTCTTCGTATTCTGGAATCCAAAGAAAAAAATTGTTGAATAGCAAAAAAATAAATTGTTAGCAAGAGTGGAGAAATCCACTCTTTTTAATTTGTAATAAACCTTGACTATAAAAATAAACAAACCTGCCTCTTTAGGGGTATAATAACAAATGGTCAAATACTGAAAGGAAACCTATTATTTTATTTATGGCAGAAAAAGGTAAGTACACATTAGTTTTGGTCCGTCATGGTGAGTCTGAGTGGAATAAGCTCAACCTCTTCACCGGTTGGACTGATGTCGATCTCTCTGAAAAAGGACATCAAGAAGCTATCAACGCTGGTCTTCTTTTGAAGAAAGAAGGATTCTCCTTCGATATCGCATTCACTTCTTATTTGAAGAGAGCTATCCACACCTTGAACCACATCTTGGATGGAGTCGATGAAAACTACATCCCTGTAGTCAAGGCTTGGCAATTGAACGAGCGTCACTACGGAGCTTTGCAAGGATTGAATAAGGCTGACACCGCTGCTAAATTCGGAGATGCTCAAGTCAAGATTTGGAGACGTTCATTCGATGTATGTCCTCCTGACTTAGAGAAGACCGATGAGCGTTATCCCGGAAATCAAAAGATGTACAAAAACGTTCCTGTCGAAGATCTTCCTACCACCGAGTCTTTGAAGATTACCATCGAGCGTGTCGTCCCTTATTTCAATGAGCACATCGCTCCTGAAATCAAGGCTGGAAAGAACGTAATCATCGCTGCTCACGGAAACTCACTCCGTGCTTTGGTCAAGTATCTCGACAACATCTCTGATGCCGATATTCTCAACCTCAACATTCCTACCGGAGTACCTCTCGTGTATGAACTCGATGAGAACTTGAAGCCTATCTCCCACAGATATCTCGGTGATGCCGCAGCTATCGCTGCTGCTCAAGCCGCAGTCGCAAATCAAGGAAAAGCTAAGTAGTTTCTTAACTTTCGATAAAGAGGTGGCATCAGCCACCTTTTTTTAATCAAACAATTTTATTTTGTAATAGAATATACAAGTATGAGAAATAACGATAAAAGACTCACATTAAAATCCTTTGGAGTTTTAAATTTAGCTATAATTTTAGCAACTATAGTCATATATGCTTTTCAACTAGGTGCTACTTATATAAATAGATTTCTTTCTACTTCTTATGAGAAGACGGCTTTGTTCTATTCTTTAGTGTTTACAATAGTCTTTTTGTTGGGTATATTGGAATTCCTAATACTATATATATCTAGAATCAATAACTTGAGCCTTAAAGCTATGACCTTCTTAGTAAAAGAAGGATACAAACCTAGATTTATAACTGCTATATCGACTGTATTCATAACTTCTTTGATCTCCATGCTTATGGGATTGTCTTTGGGTGGAGAAGCTCCCTCCTTATATTTGAGTGGTGCTAGTTTTTGTCTAGTCTTTTATTTCTTCTATCGAAAAGAAGCAAATGGAAGAAACATAATCTCTGATGTTATATGGCTAGGTGGTGCAACAGGATTCGGATTAGCCTTTCAAAATCCATTAGCCGGATTAATGATGAGTCTAGTCGGAATGAAATTGAAAGATATAAGATGGGACAAATGCTTCGCTTGTCTTTATTCCAATATTCTAGGATGTGGATTGTTCGGGTTGTTAAGAATGGCTTACTACCCTGGCGAAACTAAAATGTGGATTGACAATTTCATGTACCCTGAATATATGAATGCAGAATTCAGTCAGCTCAGTGGAGATGGATATCTAGTATTAATGCTGATACCTGGATTATGTTTAATCTGTGCATTCATATATATTTTGCTGGTATGTGGATTTAGAAAACTAATAACTAGAGATTATTTCTGGTCTTATGGTTTGTCTTTGCTACTAGCTGTATTAGTGAGTGGATTAACATTTATATACTATGGACCAATGTTATCGGGATCTGGAATATCCATAATAGCAAATAGAGCATTGTATCCCAACTTAACTTTAATATTTACTATGATTAGAGTTAGATTAGCTTTGACCTTAATATCATTCGATGGTCAATTCTTCGGAGGAATGGTAATTCCTACTATTTCTATGGGATGCCTTATAGGACAAGCATTCATAGGAACAATACAATGGTCCAACACTTCTTATATAACCAACAACGATATAGAAATACTATTGGTAGTCAGTATGATAACTTTCTATGCTTGTGTATCTGCTAAACCATTTGTAGCCTTAGCTTTGATGTTCTCATTCCTACCATTCCATATAGTAATACTGCCAGCATTAGTATCTATAATTCCTATAGGTCTAACAATAAAATTCTCTAAATTCCAAGGTCTATCTAAGCAGATAAGCAAGATAGATGATGAAGATGGCGTCGTCTATTTTCATAGACGAATACATATCAGGAATTTTATTAGGTTGTAGACTCAAAGTGTAGACTTTTTAAAATAAGTACTTGATTGAAGACTAAATATTTGATAAAATTAGCAACGCTTTAAAGATAAGCGTTGATGGCCCGATAGCTCAGTTGGTAGAGCAAAGGACTGAAAATCCTTGTGTCGAGGGTTCGATTCCCCCTTGGGCCACCATCTAGAAGTAATTAGCGAGTGAGAAATCACTCGCTTTTTGTTTAATTTTGTGTTGTATTTCAAGTGCTTTTCCGTAAGCGTTAAAGATATCCTCCTT
>FR878788.1 GCA_000434395.1 Clostridium sp. CAG:568
AAGGAGGATATCTTTAACGCTTACAAAGAAATTTTCAATAGTTGCAAAAATATTCAGTGTGATACTCGCATGATAAAAAGAAAGACTTAAAACAACTTATTGAAAAGATGGATAATAGTCTTGTCAAAATTGTCACTGGAATTAGAAGAAATATTTTTATTCGTTTGGTGGAATGCCGTTAGTCCTATTGAAGAACTTCTTATTAGATGAAGATGCTTAAAACTATTAAGACACGATTCTTAAGCAACATTTAATCAAAATTTAACAATTAAATAAAAAAAACAAATGAAATAAATCCTTGTAAGGTATAAAATAAATTAACAAGAATTATATATATCTTGTAGAAAGAGGAAAACATGAAGAAGAATTTACGTTATTTTGCTTTGTTGGGATTAACTGCATTGTCCCTTGCTTCCTGCTACAAGGAATGCACTTATGCTGAATTCATCGAATCAGCAAAGAATGTTGAGAAGGTTGAATACACAAAGGCTACTTTCTCTGGAAAGTTTGTCAACGAAGCAGCTGGTGTGACATCAACACTCGATATGGGCGGAACTGAGTTCACCAAGGAAAGTGGAAACTGGAAGGCATCTGATTCTAGCAAGATCACACAATCAGCAGTTGGATTGGTTTTGTTGGCTTTCAAACCTGCTGATGTTGAAGAAGATACATCAGGAAAAACTAAGTATTTCTACAACGATGGATTCAAGGTTGAATCCACCGAAGATGACAAGACCGCTATAGCTGAGTGGAATAACTTTGGTTATCTCACTTCTTTCTCTTTTAATGGAAACACTTTGACTGTTTCTTACACCAAGTAATTCATAACCAAATTCATAAACACCTCCAAATAAAAGGAGGTGTTTTTTAATAATAAAAAAGTTCAAAGATAGTTTTATTTAATCGAATATGTATTTAAAAATATAATTGTTCATTTGAAATTAAACCCATATTTCTTTTATGAAGCTATGATATTATCTAATCACTATGAAACAAAAAAATAAATTATCCTTTGCGGATCGTATCAAGAAGTTCACACCCATGCATTGGGTCTTATTGGCGTCTCTTTTATTATTCATATCCTGTTTATTAGTAATGATCGTTATCTGGACTAGAGATTTCATCTTGGGAGTTCCTTTTATCACCGGTCCACAAAACAAAGATGGATCGATAGGCGAAGAACTAATAGCTTATGAAATAACAATATATACATTATTTTGGATATTAGATTTAATATTGATATCAACATTTGTATATGAGCTAGTATTCCTTCCTATCGATAAGATTGTTCACGACAATATAAATAGAAAAGAGTTGATGGGTGGCGAAGTAGTTAATGTTCACGATACTTACAAAGAGAACTACGAAGGAAAAGAAGATAATAAAAAAGAGTCTGATCAGGTAGAAGAATCAGACTCAGAAATAAAAGACTTGAATGACTTATTAAAAGGTCATGATGACGACAAGAAAAACTAATCTCTAGTTATTCTATATCTAAAGTTATATAGTGCTACAGCGACAGCTGTGGTCAAATTCAAAGAGTCCACTTCGTTGGACTCTTCTATTTTTAATCCGTTGTCATTCCAAACAGATTGAGGAAGACCGGAAGATTCATTTCCAAAGACCAAAGCCAACGGCTTCTTTTCTACACTGTATGTTTGACCTAAAGTTTTATTCGTTTGGAGAATAAAGGGATAGTATGGTCTATCAAATTCTTTTAAGTATTCATCAAAAGTATTAAATTCTTGAATTCTAATAGAAAACATAGCTCCCATTGAGGCTCTTACAGTTTTAGGATTAAATCTATCAGCCGCCGGTAAAACTATAGCTAAATCCTTATAACCGAAAGCGAGCATTGTTCTCATTATGTTTCCTAAATTTCCCATATCCATAGGATTGACTAAGACGACATGGTCATTGGATTTATCCAATTTTTGATCGTATTGATCAAATACAGCGATGACATGATCATTACCTTTTCCACCGAGTTTCTCTACAGCCTTAGATGAAACAATAACTTTATTTTTGTCGACTAAAGTCATTAGCTTCTTATATCCTTCTGTCTTCAAAGCTTCTTCGGATACATATATTTCCTTTACCAACTCTTTCTTATTATCGATAAGATTGATAGTTGGAAAAAATCCAGCTGTATAAGAATAACCACATCCTTTTTTATATTGTTTAACCATAATTTACATTCCAATCTAAGCTATAACATTACAACAGAACAAAACTACAATCAAAGCACCCAAACAAATACGATAATATCCCAAACCTTCAAAAGTATGTTTCTTAACCCATCCCATAAGTTTCTTAATAACAACTAATGATACTAAGAAAGCAGATATAATTCCAAACCACAAATAAATATTCATACTAGCAGTCAAGACTGTTCCATCTTTAATGAATGAAATTAATTTAATAAGCGATGCACCTAACATGATAGGAATTGATAAGAAGAAAGAATATTCAGTAGCAGCTGATCTACTAGCTCCAAATAACAAGGCTGACAATATAGTTACACCAGATCTACTAGTTCCTGGAATTATTGATAGCATTTGAAACAATCCTATATATAAACAAGTTAAATAAGATAAAGATTCTGTACTTTGATATTTGTATGGATATGGATTAGCCGGTAAGTTTTGACCTGCCAAAGACTTCAAATACTCTTTTTGCTTCTTCTTTTGATATCTTTCCATTATTATGAAAAAGACGCCATAAATAATCAAAGTACATGCAACCACTATTGGACTATTCAACATTTTAGTTTGCTCATCATTCAGTAAGATTTCTAATAAAACACCTGCCAGTCCAGCTGGAATACAGCCTATTATTATCTTTAGCCACATCTTCCAAATTGAATTTCTATTTTCCTTGGTAAGTTTTAAAGATAATGGATTTAGTTTTTTAAAGAACTTAAGAATAACTGCAAGAATTGCTCCAAGTTGAATAATAACCATAAAGAAATCCCAAAAAGCAGATCCGAATCTACTTTCCAAATTAAATCCAGGAATAGCTGACACTAAAATGATATGACCGGTCGATGAAACAGGTAGCCATTCAGTAACACCTTCTACCAAACCATAAAACAGAGCTTTGATAACATCGTTCATATAACTTATCTCCAAATCACTTAAAGAATTATATCAATATTAACTTATTTATAATATGGTGTAAGCACATTTGCAGAAATGTGTTTAACCTAGTATATCAATGCACATCCTCATAATACCCTCGCAAAATGTGTAAGGGCTTTAGACATTCAACCATAAATTAGAGAAGAAAAATAGTATTAAAATTATTACCGCATAAATTGAAGGGAGGATTATTTTGGTGATCGTAATCGGTGGAATGATAGGTCTTGGAAAAACAACAGTTGCCAAGACTTTAGGCAAAGCGTTTGATAGTGAAGTTTTCTATGAGTCGGTTAAAGGTAACAAGATTCTTCCTCTCTTTTATGAGGCTTCTCCCGAAGAGATTCAAAAGAAAAGATATCCTTTTTTGCTTCAACTTTGGTTTTTAAACACTAGATTTAAAGCAATTAAGGAAGCTCTGTATAACGATAATAATGTTTTAGATAGATCTATATATGAAGACTGGTACTTTGCAAAGAAGAATCAAGAATTAGGAAGAATATCTCCATTAGAAATGGAAGTTTACGAAAGTTTACTAAATAACATGATGGAAGAACTAGATGGATGTCCTAAGAAAGCTCCTGATTTAATGGTCTATTTAAAAGGGTCTTTTGATACTGTTATAAAACACATAGAACAACGCGGAAGATCTTTTGAATTAGGTCAAGATAAACTAGATTATTATCACTTCCTTTGGGAAGGATATGATGATTGGGTGAAGAACTTTTATAAAGCTTCTCAATTTATCACAGTTGATATGGATAAAGTCGATATTGTTGCCCATCCAGAGCAGGGTGATGAATTAGTTAAAATTGTTAAAGAAAAATTAGCTGAAATCAGAAAACAAAATCAATAAATACTATTTTTCTTAAGCCATTTGTTTGTGAGTCTTTCTTAATAAAAAAATTGAATTTGCCTTAACCACTACAGCAACAAAAACTATGGCGAAAAGTATTGGAGCAGCCGATGTCACCTTAACTTCCAATAAGGGATTAACAGGTGTTTATGCTCTTTGCTATGTTGCTTCATTAACAGAATATACTGTTACCTGTAAGGAAACAAGCAATACTTTCAGTCTTTACGCAACTATAGAAAACCCATATCTATCTTTCTTGAAAATTGATTAACCGCTGATATTGAGCTCGAGTACCCAACTCGAGCTTTTTATATATTCTTTTTATCATCTCATTTGATAATTCATATATCTTAAAGTATCTTCTTACTCGCTAAACGGGAGAAAACTTATGGATAACAATAACGAAATAGAAGAGAAAAATAGCACTCAAGCTGATGTTGAATCCACTTCATTGAGTGAGAAGAAAAATGGAGATAGCATCACAAAGAATAAAATCTTTAAGCCATATAAAGTTAAAGATATAGTATTTGCAGTAGTCGCATCAGTCGCCATGTTGATAACATGCTTAGATATGCCATTTATAGCATCTATTCCTGTTTTTGGAATAGGAATGATTGGAATTGCATTCCAAGTTTCATTCTTCCAAGCTGTTATACTCGCTAAAGTAAGAAAACCCGGGGCTTCAATTATCAGTTCCTTAGTATTGGGATTGTTTCATGTAGTATTTGCGCCTCAAATGATTTTGTTCGCCTTTATAGGTGGATTAGTCGGAGAAGTTCTAGGACTACTTATCTTTAGAAGTTATAAATCCTATTTATCGATAGGATTTACATCATGCTTCTTAGTTCCTGTCATCACTTTATGCATGGTTGCATGGTACTTTATGTTGATGTCTCCAGGAAAAGCTATGGATCATTTGCAATTGACTAATGCTGGATGGATTATTCCTACATGCGTAACATTAGGAGTTGTGGCTTTGTCTATTACCGGAGCTATTTGTGGCACATTATTGATGCGTACTTTATACAAAAAAGGCGTACTTCATGAATCGCTATAATCTCAAAAAACAAATCTATCCTTTATTCGCCATTCTATCTTTCATAATAATACTACCTATAGGAATGGTCTTTTCTTCCAATTCATGGATGTGGCTTTTTGTGTTGGCTTATTGGCTATTGTTCTTAGCATTCGGCTATTGGAGAGCTTGTCTTTCTTGTTTGACGGGAATGGCATTCTTAATAATCATGGTGTCTGGTGTTACAGTATTGATGACTAAAGATTGGAAAGCTTGTGAATTATCTGCCTTGAGATGTGCAATGATTTCAATAGCGACAATTCCTTTAATGGGGATGTCTTATACAAAATTAGGTAAAAGCTTAGACACATTACAAGCACCTAGATCTATGTCATTAGCCATAATGATTTTATTTGCTTTTATTCCTATATTGATGACTGAGAGAAGTAGGATTATGAAAGCATATAAAGTAAGAGGAGGAAACCCTCATGTCCCTTTTGCTTTCTTTAAAAATATGATTGTTCCTTTTCTTGTAAGAACAATTTCAATATCTGACACCTTAGCTCTATCAGTTGAAACAAGAGGTTTTGATTTAAAATCTAAGCCTAAAGAAATATACGAGCCTGTCATTCCAAAGCTATATGATTGGATTTATATAGCATCTTTAATTTTGGTTAGCGGTGCGATAATAGGAGTTGGAATATGGTTAAAAACGCTATAGAATTTCAACATATCTCTTTTCAATATGCTGATGGAAATACTAAAGTTTTAAAAGATGTAAACTTTTCTATTCCATTTGGAAGTGTTACTTTATTAACAGGAAGAACCGGTGTCGGAAAAACGACTCTTTTAAGAATCTTAACAAGAGTTATCCCTGAAGATGTGTCAGGAACTATATATGGAAATATATTAGTAGATGGTGAAACAATAGCTAAAAACAGCATCGTCAACGTATCTAAGAAAATAGGCTTTGTTATGCAGGCCCCCGAATGCCAGATATTTCATGAAGATGTTCATGACGAGCTTCTTTTTGGAATGGAGAATAATAATGTATCAAAAGAAGAAGCTTATAGACGTGAAAAAGAAGCGTTAGACTATACTCACCTAGATAGAAACAGCAAAACAAAAACTTTATCAGGTGGTCAAAAAGCTATGTTGATCACTCAATCAATTATATTGATGCGTCAAAATATAATAGTCTTAGATGAACCCCTAGCTAATCTAGATTTAGAGAACGCCTTAAAACTATTAATCGATTTAAAAAGATTAGCTAAGGAAGGAAAAGCTATTATCATTTGCGAGCATAGAACTTCATTAGTTCTTCCTTTCTGCGATAAAATCTATCATCTCGATAACGGAATAATGTACGAAGGAACAGGAGATGATGATAAGCCGTTTGTTTTTGAAGATCAAAAAACAAATAAAGAAGAATCTAATGAATCTATATTAAAGATAGATCATTTAAATAAATCTTTCGATGATAAGAAAATATTAAATGATTTATATTTCAATATGAAGAAAGGAAGAATTTCAGTTATTCTAGGAAATAATGGTCAAGGAAAAACAACACTTTTAAATTGCATTTCAGGTCAAATGAAAGTGAAGAAAAAAGATGGTCAAATAACCCAATCAATTGCAAGAAGAATAGGTAGTTATAAGTGGTTCAAAAAAGTCAGCGTAGTATTCCAAAACCCAACCTACGAATTGTTTAATTCATCCGTTAGAAAAGAATTATGCTTCCATTCATATAGCAAAAATTTCGCTATGGAAATAGGAAGTAAATTACATCTAGAGTATCTCTATGACAGACATCCTCAATCATTATCTGAAGGAGAAAAAAGAAAACTTACAATAGCTTGTGCATTAGCGAAGAAACCCAATTTGCTCTTCTTAGACGAACCGACTGTCGGGCAAGACAGAAAATCACTAGAAAACATAATCGAAGTAATTAAAGACTTTGTTAAAGAATATAAGACTTCTGTTTATTTAATAACTCATGATGAACAAGCCGCTAAAGCTTTAGCTGATGATATCTATTTATTAAAAGACGGGAAGCTAAATAGATTGGATTCAGTAGAAGAATTTTTCGACAATCTTCGATTGATTGGAGCTGATATTAATAAAAACAATCAATAGAATTTAACTTTTCTATTGATTTTATTGTTGTATTCTATTATTCTCTTTGAGGTCGAAATCCATATCGTGTGTCTTCCCATGAAACCGCACGTAAAAATTAACAGGGGGCTTTTTTTTATGCAAAGTAATATGGAAAACGAAGTAGAGTCGAGTTACAAGGGAAAGGATCAAGCCACAGGAATTAAAGCTTGGTTCACTCCAAAGATGATTGCGTACAATTCAATAGTAGCAGCTATTTATGTAGTACTAACAGTAGTGTGTTTCTATGCTTCTTATGGATTGCTAAATTTCAGAATCTCTGAAATATTGAACATCTTAGTCTTCTTTAATCCTGCATATATCATCGGATTAACTGTCGGATGCCTTATTTCAAACGCTTTTGGCTTATTGCTTTCAATGGCAGGTCCTTGGGACTTATTAATTGGAACAGGTGCAACTTTAATAGGTTGTTTGGCAATGATACCTTGCAAGCATTTGTTAATTGCTACTTTCATGCCAGTTATATCTAATGCCGTAATAGTCGGAGCAGAATTAACTTGGCTTATGGAACTAGTTACACCTAATCTTTGGTGGGTCGCAATGGGTTATGTATTCCTTGGAGAATTCTTGATTATCTCTGTAGTCGGATACATAATTTTCTTCATAATAGGTATGAAGAATAAGCCGTTCCTAAAAACTTTAAATGCAACTAAAAATCTAAATTTTGCTTGGTGATAAAATAAGTTTATAAAATTATAAATTTAAGTTAAACATCTTTTAGATTTATAAAAGAGTGACTTTCCTTGAGTCACTCTTTTATTTTCTATAGCAATAATCAAAAAGAATAAATATCTAACTTCATGATTTACCAGTTTTCTTTTCAACCAGCGATATGATGTAATACACAATCAATTCAACTAAAGATAAACCGCCAAAGATAAAAGCGAGATACATGATATACATAGGATATAAACATAATAGAATCGCTCCTAATATCAAAACTACAATAGATATAAGATTAATCCAATAGTGTTTAAGCCAATAAGATAATAACGCAAAACCGACAACTAAGACATCCATTATCAAGATTGTATACCATAATTCACCATAAGATCTGGCAAAACAAATAATAAGTTCACTCAAAGATCCCACCAGCAATGTGATAAGAGTAATTAATGAAAGATATTTTTTCTTCATAATTACGCCTCCTTAAAAAATCTTTGCAGTGCATCATACATTGAGATTTGCCAAGATCTTGGCGAGTGATATCCAAAAGCTATTTCAACATACTCTAAATTATTTTCGTTAAAAGATTCATCTTTCAACAATTCTTCGTACATTTTCTTATGTGCATTATATGCAAAGTCATATATTCCATCAGCATTAAATAAATAATTCAATTTATAATTCTTATTTTTTTCTGAATGGATAGCTTCTATTATCTTGCTACTTTCAATCGAAGAAGAAAAACATCCAAACCAACTTATATAATCAAAGTTTTGAGTCATTCCTCCATCTAATGTAATTCTAGCTCCGTTTGATAATCCAGCCATTGCTCGATGATCTCTAGAATCTATAAGTGATTTTTCATCAACATCTTCGGCATAAGTTGAATATTTGCTTTCGACCGCTTGAATCAAATCATATCTCAATTCATATCCAAAATTCTTTGTGGATTTTTCTTTGACTGGTGTAACTTCTCTAATATTTGTCATATTGTCATCGCCATAGAGACCATAAGAATAGAAAGAGGGAGTAACGACAATAACAGGATCTATATCGTTATAGAAAATCATATTATCCAAAACATTTTTAATCCCGACAGTATAAAGCCAAGTTTCAATATGATTGACTGATTGCCTATCAGTTCCGTGTATTAAATAAATAATGTTATATTGCTTACTTTCATCATAGTTATATGGCAAATAAACATTGGTCTTCTTTTCTTCTACTTTATCAGTCCCATCAACATAGTCTTTGGTAGAATACGTCACTTCAACAACCTGTCCTTTTTCATCAGTCCTTTCTTGTTTGTACTTATCAGGAATTACCCAGGAAGTAATAGTTGCCTTTTCATCATTTTGATTACATGATCCTAATGAAAGAATCAAAGAAGTAAACAAAATGTATGAAATATATTTAGTTTTGTTTCTTTTCAAAGCCATTCCTCCTTTCAAGCAAAGTACGACACCTATTATAGGTGCCGTACAACAACTATTATCGATTTACTTTTTATCTTTAGACAATCCCATCGAAAAGGCAACTGCAGATGATACGACAGCTAATACATCAGTTATAACAAACGTGTAGAAACCAGCATCGAAGAAATTACCATCGACACCAAACCCTACATTAGTTATAAATAACATCTCTGTATTTAGAAGCACAGCGAGTGAAGCTGCATAGAGTATCATTGGAACGAATGCACATATTTTGAAATCTTTTATCAAAACAAGAATATTCGTAACTACGGCAATAGCCATCAAAGTGACTGCTAATCTACTTACTGGAGATAAGTAATTTCCGCCCCTTGCGGTATAAGTGATAAGACAGATGAGTCCCAACAGCAGCGAAGCTAATTCAACATACCATCCCGGTTTCTTTTCCTTCAAAAAATTAGTTATATTTTTCATAGTTTATTCTTTTTCCTTTGATATGAAGTACAACTGAAGACCTACCATCAACAATGATAACCCAAGGATTATTCCAGATCCAATTTCAAGTCCGAGCAACGCATTTTGATACCACACCCTGACAGGAACAACTTTAGATGACGAAGTCATACCGTTCATAGCTGCACTGTTAGCAAAGTTATATAGATTACGGTGAATAGCTTCACGCATGTTAGACATAATTTTATAGTCTTTAGTGATATCAATTCCTTTAAGGTAATTTGCAAATCCTGCTCCAGAAGTACAGAACATTGTAGTTCCAGCTTCATAAGCTAACTGGGGTTCCATCAAAGAACCTTGCTTTTGACCGAAATCGGTAGTGACATTACCTTTGAATCCCCATTCTTTCTCCATAACTTCTTTCCAAAGGCCTTGATGATGACCAGTCCAAACCATTCCTAAACGATTGAAAGCACCCATAACACCACTGCATGATTTATCATTCTCGCCAGTTGTTTCAAATGCATATTGGAATGAACGCAAGTAGATTTCACGAATAGATTGCTCATTCATAAAAGTACATACACCAATACGATTAGTCTCTTGATCATTGCCAAAGAAATGCTTTAGATATGGGATTGTTCCTTTAGACATAGCACCTTGAACTTCACTTTCTGCCAACTTTCCTGAGATAAATCCATCCTCTGAGAAATACTCGAAGTTTCTTCCACCAAAAGGTGTTCTATGAATATTAGCTGCAGGTCCATACCAACCGACACCGCCTCCCCACAATCCTTCTTCTCCAAACGATTTCCCAAGTTCATAAGTAAGTGGAACATTCCAAGTACCAGCTATGACTGTCTCAGTAGGATAAGAGACCATCAATTCATCAGTAGTTTTAACCTTATCTGCATTATATTGATTCTTATAATCAGTAATATATTTAGATTTAGTCCAAGCAGAAGGACCATCAACTGCAGTGGTGGCACTTAAACCGACACTCTCTATAGCTTCTCTTCCTTGTTTCGTTGAGTTGTAATAATCATCGAGTGTCAACTGATTGAGCAATTCATCCCAAGCAGGATCATCATAATCTACACCAATCATCATAGCTAAATTGTATTTCTTCTCAGCACCATATGTAATTGATGAAGTATCTGAATCACCTTTTTGATAAGCTGAAGGAGAGGTTGTTCCATCAGTTTTTTCCGAATAATAAGAAGCTGCATCTTCAATCATTTTTTGAGTAGCACTGAACCCAGTCATATTCTTTGGCCAAGTGCCATTCCAGTCTTTCCTAGAAAGATATTTAACTTCGTCGGAAGTTCCTTTTGTATAATAATTGATATCAGCTGTTTCAAATTGATTAGTAATTGATGCATTAGTCTTAGATAATCTATATTCATCTTTATCAAAAGAAGCTTTGTTGGCTTTGACTGCGTTTCCAGCATCGCCAACAGATGTCATTCCATCAGATAGATTCTTCCCTTTTAGCGCTAAGATATTATTCAAAGCATCATGAGCATCGTTTCCGATTGCAAAATAATAATCACCTTCATCCATAATATATGTTTTATAATTTTGGTAATCATAACTAGCAATATCACGCAAGTCTATTTCTATAGTCACTTCTTGAGACTTACCAGGCTGGATTTCATTTGTCTTTGCAAACCCACACAATTGAATAGCTGATTTCTCTACACCATTGTCAGTCATTGGAGCTTGAGCATATACCTCTACAACATCTTTTCCCGCATAATTCGAAGATGTGTTATTAACTGTAACCTTTACTGTAGCTTTCTTATTGGCCCAGTCTACATTAACCGAATTCAATTTTTGAGTGAATGTCGAATAAGATAATCCATATCCGAATGGGAATTGTACTTCTTGAGCATAATTCCATGTATTAGCGGAAGAATTAAAGACACCAGCAGAAGCAGTTGCGTTTCCTTGATTCAAAACTGAATCTTCGTATCTAGTTTCATAATATCTATATCCGACATAAATTCCTTCGTTATACATCAAATACTTTTGAGAATCTTTATTTGTAATGCTATCCGCATTTGCATAAACAAAGTTTCCAAAGTTTTGCATCGAAGGAGCAGACATTACTGAATATGCGTAAGTGTCTGCTAAATGTCCTGAAGGATTGATATCTCCGGTTAAAATATCGGTAACAGCATCCATTCCAACTTCTCCTGGCCCACCGATATATAAACATGCATCGATATTATAATCATCTAACCAGCCAAGTTCAGGGGTGTTGAATGTATTCACTAATACTATTCTCTTTTTGAAGTTACCATCTTTAATAGCTTGGAGAACACTTTTTTCTTCATCGCTCAAAGTTAAGTATGAATTAGAAACATTTAAATCACTACCTTCGCCACCAATTCTAGTCATGACAAATATTGCAACGTCATTATATGAATCAAAGCTATTCTTTACTTCTTGAGTAAAGTCATCAGCAGAGATTTCATTTACTTTATTAACAGTGCGGAAATTCAACGTAGTTCCACCCCATCCGGTAGTTTCGACGAATCCTACTTTATCATCATATTTTTGCTGATAAAAATCATAGATAGTCTTGTTCATATCAATCTTGTTCTCACATGCTTTAACAAGATCAATCTTTCTATCGGCTGAAGAAGAAACTCCACCAGATCCTGTTCCTCCTAAAGCCATATCGACAGTGTTGTATCCAAAGAAAGTCACTTTAGAATTCTTTGCAAAAGGAAGAGCATTGTTTTTATTAGTCATCAACACAGTACCTTCTGCTTGAACTTTTTTAGCTAAAGTTCTAGCTGAATTCATAACTGATTTATAATCTTTGAAATCACTCTTAAAATGAATTGGATCTTCATTACCATCGCTTTCATCAACAATCTTAGTTCCACTAATTCCTAAGTACTTGTTAATATATCCTGACCATTCATTTGTGACTACGCTACCACCGATGGATAACGCCAACACAACTCCTGATACAGCGATAAGAGAACGCCACAGACCAGGTCTACCAACTTTAGACATCTTCATAATTAGCCTCCTTTAAATAAGTTTCTTATAGCTTCTGTAGACGTCTCAATTCTAGCAATTTAATTTTAGAAAATTGAAAACTGGCAAAAAAATATCTGTTTTAGGCAAAAAGTGTTTAAGGGCTTACATAGCCATTATCGGCTATAACTGCTTAGATTCATAAAAAGGAATCAGCATATCCAATTTAAACAAGTTATCATCATATGATATGTTCATAGTTCCATCATATTTCTTAACAATATAATTCATGCTCTTTAATCCAAATCCATGTTGATTATGATTGTCTTTAGTCGTTTTAATCAATCCATTAGAAATCTTAGGTTCAACTTCACAATAGTTTTCAACATGAATACTTACCATTTGTCCTCTCTTAAAGACTTTTAAAAAAATACATCTCTTCGGTTCATCCAATACGTTACATTCGCATTCAATTGCATTACTTAAAGAATTTCCAAACAATGAAACTATATCGCTAGTCTTCATAAAGCATAAAGCTTCTCCTTCAACTATCATCGAGAAATCAATCTTGTTTTTTTGGCACAAATACATTTTTTCACTCAATAATGTGTCTAAAATACTATTTCCTGTATTAGGAGTATGATCATACTTATCTACCGCTTCTTTAATTTCATCCAATCCATCAAAACTACCTATATTTTTATTTCTATCGATATCATTTATAAAATGCTTTAAATCATGAGCTTTCATATTAATCACATCGATAGTATCTTTATACGTCTCATATATTTTACTTTCCCTATTGATGTAGCTTTCTAGTTTTGCATTTTCTTCTATCTTTTTTCTATAAGCCAAAAGACCAAACTGAGCAATTAGAGAAACCACGCAGCAGAAGATGAGAGGCAAAGTCGTCACCCAATACCTATCTATTTCATAAATTTGGAACAAATATTGAACTAAATAGCAGAATAAAGCTGAGGCCACTGCTATTCCAAAAACACCAGCACTATGTATAGATATTTCATCATCACCTATCAGCCGCCTAATAATGATGAAATATGAAGCTAAATAAACAATGATAGACATTCCTAAAGACAGGAAGAGCCATCCTATGTCATTGAATTTATCAGCTAGAGGTAAATAAATCAACATCTCTAAATTATGTGATAAATTTTGAATAAATTGTGCACCCACACAGCAAAACAATATATCCTTAAATTTATTCTTAAACATAAAGGAAAAATATCCTAATGAAATAATAAATATGGATATAGAATTCAATCCTGATTGAACTGTATTAATACAATTAGAAACGATAATTGATAAAAAAGCATATAAGATAAATCCACAAATCAACCTAACTATAAAATGGTCTCTTTTTTTCAACACGAAATAGAAAAGCATTTCAGCAAAGAAAATTTGAAGGATATATCCGTGATGAACTCTAATAGAGAAAATATCTTGTAAAGTCATTTTTATTCACCTAAATAAACAGCTATTCTTCTACAAAACTCATCTTTATAAACTCTGCTTAAAGGTAATGTCTCATTCTTTAAAATAACATCTGTTTTTGTATAGCCTTCTACATAAAGCAGATTAATAATAAGTGATCTATTTATAGAAGCGAAGGAATTCTTATAAAAGAAATCCTTAACTTCATCAATCGTTCCTCTCATTTTATAAATTCCTTTATCAGTATGAAAGTTCAAATAATGTTTTTCACTTTCAATATATATTATTTTTGATGTGCTAATTTTAAGTACTTCTTCAGATGTTTTGATTACAAAAAAACTCTCCTTATTCTGTACTGCACCCCTCTCACTGG
>FR878789.1 GCA_000434395.1 Clostridium sp. CAG:568
ATCCTAGCTAAGCATAAGAAAAAAGAACCAAAAAATTAATATAATTGTATTTGATGAGGAATAAAGGAAATGAAAGTAGTCTTAATTAATGGTAGTGTTCATGAACATGGATGTACGTCTAGAGCGTTGGAAGAGATGAAGAATGAGTTTGAAAAGAATGGAATTGAAGTCATATCTTTTTGGGTGGGAAAAGATCCTATTCTCGATTCGTTAGTAAACGATAAGGAATCCCCTAAAGGAAAGCAAAAGATAGATGAGTTTATGAAACTAGCAGAAGAATGTGATGGTTTTGTCTTTGGAGGACCTGTCTATTTTTCGAATCCATCAGGTCAATTGATGTCTTTTATGAATAGAGTTTTCTATGGATCAAAACCTGAATTATTTGCTGGAAAAGTAGGTGTTGGTATAACGACGGCTAGAAGAGCGGGTGTAGTCTCGACTATGGATGATATCAATCATTACTTTTATTTGAAACAAATGATTATTCCTACTGCTTTCTATTGGAATCAAGTATATGGTGCAGTAGCTAAAGATGTCGAGGAAGACAAAGAAGGTCTTCAAAACTTAAGAAGACTAGCACAGAACATGACTTATATTTTAAAATTGATTGAATTGGGTAAAAAGAATGGAATAGAATTTCCATCATTTGATGAAAAGAAGGAAAGAACAAATTTCATTCGTTAAACCAAACTCAAAAGATCATCATTTTTATCTTTAGTAGTTTCCTTTTTAAAGAATTCACCATCGAATATCTTTTTTATCGAGAATTTGTACTTTTTTAAGCCTATAGTTGATGGGAACTCTAGGTAATAGGCGTTTAATTTCATTCTATTGCCTTTTGGCCCATCATATTTTTTATCTCCGACAATTGGCATTCCTATTTCTTTTAGACTCAATCTGATCTGGTTTCTTCTTCCTGTGACTAAACTGATATCTAGATAGGAATGCCCATTTTTCTTGGCTAAACATTCTACATTTGTCTCACATCTTTTTCCGTGATTCGAATCTACTACTCTGACGATGTGGTTCTTATCCTCATTCAAGTTTATAACTATTTTTTTCTTCTCATGGACTTCTAAAGAACCAGACTTTGTTACAGCCTCATATTTTCTAGTTACTATTTGTTCTTCAAAACATTCCTGAAGAAGTGTTTTTGTTCTGGCATCCTTAGCAAAGATCAATAGACCGGATGTATCTTTATCCAATCTATGTACTACGAATAATCTTTGCTTATTATGTTTTGATAATACGTAATTGTATAACTCGTGATAAAGATTAAGTCCACCTTTATCATCCTTTATTGTCAAAAGACCTTCGGGTTTATTTACAACTAACAAATGCTCGTCTTCATAGACGAGCATTTGACGTATATCAATAATGTTTTTTCCTCTTTGCATCAATGGAGGATTATTCTCTATTGGTGTTCTTGGTCAAATTGACGAAGAAGTTGATTCTGTCGTATCTCTTATCGTAGTCATAAGGAACACGCCATCTCCAGTTGATACCACCTAAGGTCGAAGGGGTATTCAATCTGGCAGAGTCATCCAATTCGAGGAAATCTTGAACTGTGAAGATTACAGTATCAGCCTTAGAATAGGCCATATTGGAAATCATTCCGTCTAAGAGGTTGTTGGGGTCTCCACCTAAATATCTTTGAATGTCGGGGTAGAGCTCAGTGTGACTCTTCAAAAATCCGACAGTAGTTTGATTGTCGTGGGTTCCCAAGTATCCTACAACATTAGTAGGATAGTTGTTAGGAATATATGGATCATCCGGTGAATGAGAGTCAAATGCAAATTGCATTATCTTCATTCCAGGCCAGGTAGAATATGCCTTTAATTCATCGACGATTTCGTGAAGGACTCCTAAGTCCTCAGCGATTATTGACATGTCTTTTCCAGCAGCTTCATTGATGGCATCGACCAACTTTCTTCCAGGACCTATTTCCCAATGTCCAGCTTGCGCTGTTGTTGCATCTTTAGGTACTGCCCAGTAATCAGCCATTCCACGGAAGTGATCGATTCTCAAAACATCGAAGTATTTTGCATTGGCTTTGATTCTCTTCTTCCACCAGGTAAATCCATCCTTCTCCATCGATTTATAATCGTAGATAGGATTTCCCCAAAGTTGTCCTGTTGCAGAGAAATAATCTGGAGGAACACCAGCAACCCATGAAGGTTTCAAATCTTCACCCAACAAGAATTCGGTTGGATTTGCCCATACATCAGCGGAATCAGCAGCCACATAAATAGGAATATCACCGACTATTAAGATTCCTTTGCTTCTAGCATATTCACGAAGCTTTCCGTATTGTTGGCTGGCTTTGAATTGCAAGAATGCATAGAAGAGCGATTGATCTTTGTAATCGGAAAGTACTTTTTGGCATTTTTTGAATGAATAGACTCTCTTTTCTTCAGGCCATTCTGTATAAGCTTTTCCATTTTCTGAATTCTTCAAGACCATGAATGCACAGTAAGGATTGAGCCATTCTCCATTTTCTTTTAAGAAAGCAAGGAATTCATTGCTATAGAGAACACCTTTTTTCCAAGCATTTTCGAATGCTTTCTTTAAAACTTGGAATCTTGTTTGATAGACATGTCCATAATCGATATATTCGGCAGGATCTACCTCGAGATGTTTGACATCATCATATTTCAACAACCCCTCTTCTACAAGCATATCCAAATCGATGAAGTATGGATTCAATGCAAAGGCAGAGAAAGATTGATAAGGTGAATCACCATAGCTGGTTGGATTCAAAGGCAGCATTTGCCAATAAGTTTGATGGCATGTCTTCAAAAAATCGATAAAACGATAAGCTTCTTTTCCAAATGTTCCGATTCCGTATTTAGAAGGTAATGAGAACACAGGTAATAAAAATCCAGATTTTCTTTCCATTTTTGTTTCCTCTTAAGTTATTAAACTAAGCTTTTTCGACTATTGACTTGGCCCAACCATAGACATTGTCTAATTCATCTTTAGTAGGATGACCTTCGTCTTCCTTAGCGAATTTGAGATACATAGGGAAGTGGAAGTCTACTTTCGGATCACCATTAGCTTCTTTTGCTTTATGAACGTATTCATAACCTATTCGTCCTAAGCAAAGATAGAAATCCAATACTTGATTTGATGGATCTACGTTCTTCAAAACATTGTTCTTGACAATGTTGAAGTGCTTTTCATCTCCTCCAAATCCACATGTTCCAAAGATAGCGATTTTTTTGTTCTTCAATGTAGACAACAATTCCGCAATTTTGGCATCACATGAATTCTTAGTGGTCCAGAATCCAATAAAAATAACATCAGCTTTTGTGGCGAAATCTTCTACAGCTTCGATACGACCATCGAAGATTATTTCTTCCTTAGGAAGAGCAGCTTCGATTTGACCGGCAAGTTTGATAATGTTGTCGGTGTGTGTTGAATAGATAATCGAATAGGACATTTCTTATAATAACCCCTTTACTGTAACTTCTAATATCTAATATCATATCAAAAAGCTGACTTTAATATCATATCAACGAAAAACAAAAATACAATTAAAAGAATTCATATTTTCGTATTATAAGTAGTTTTTTCTAGTATTTTAAATTACCTTTTTTTATAAAATATATAATATCGTGGTTTAGGAGAATTTATGGAACTTTTTGTTTTTGATATAGATGGAACTTTAGTCGCTAATTTTGGCGAGATGACAGATGAAGTCGTCTCTTCTTTGAACAAACTTTTAGAACGAGGAGATATGGTTGCTTTTGCAAGTGGTAGATGTCAAAGTGGAGTCAAACGATATATGGATTGTTTGATTCCTTCGAAAAACAAGTTTGTTTTAGCGTGTAATGGAGCTGTGACTTATGATTCGGAAGGAAACTTAATATCGAGAACTGGACTTACCTATGCTGATTTCTTGTACATAACTAAGAAATATAGTTGTGGTATAGGTGTTCCTTATTTCTATAGAGATAACATGCTTGGAACATTTATGCCTTATGAGAATGTTTGCAAGATGGAATATAAACTTAACAGGATGGATGGACTCATCGATTTGAATAAAACTGAGCTTCCTTTAGATTATCCTATCGATAAAGCACTGGTAGCTGCTCTTCCTAAGAATTCGATTTGGTTAGAGAAGCATATCGATGAAGAGGATAAGCTTAAATACCATGTCGTCAGATCGTCATCCGTATTTCTTGAATTTATCAATATCGATGTTGATAAATCGACTGGAATAGAGCATTTGATTGAAAAAATTGGAATCTCGAAGGAACATGTTCATACATTTGGCGATTCGATGAATGATGAAGGCATGATCAAGGAGTTCGATGGTACGGCTATGGGCAATGCATTAGATGATATAAAAAAAGTTGCTAAAAGAGTGACGAAGTCAGTCGATGAAGATGGCGTGGCTTATGCGTTAAAGACTTGGTTTGGAGTAAAGTAAAATAATTTAAAAAGGCATTTGGGATAAATATCTCAATGCCTTTTCAAATAGTTCTTTATTAGAACCAGAATCCGTTTCCTTTGAGTAGAATCCAGACGATATCGATCAACCAAGTGATACAAGTTCCAGGAACTAAGAGGAGAATTGCAACTATTAGCTTGACGATGAATTTCTCGCTGTCCTTCTCAGCCAAAGCCTTGAACAAACGATAGATACCCCAGCTTATATCTAATAAAGGAATTGCCAAAAGAATCTTTATTACCAAGCTTTGCTTTTCCATCCATTGAGTGTAGACACTCAATTCTTTGGCTGCATCGTTGAGCTCTTTCTTCCAATCAGCTGTTTCTTCTTCTTTCTTTTCCTCTTTTTTATTTTCTTGTTTTTCCTCAGTCACTTCGACATCGACTACATCTTTCTTTTCTTCATCTGCCATTTTAGATTTAGTCCTTTCTTTTTCTTTGTATTAATAATATATATCTAAATTTAAAATTAAATCCTACATATTAAAAAACCGCTTTATTAAATATATTAAATTAGTTGGTTTAAAAACTGAAATATAAGGTAATATAAAAGCTAGGTTTAAAATGATATTGATTAGGAGATGAAGAATTGAGATTATGGAAGTTATTAATAATAGGATATTTGAGGGAGAAAGAGCTTTGTTTACACAAAATGATTTCTTGATAGATAGCTGTACTTTTCAAAATGGAGAGTCTCCGTTAAAAGAGGGTCGGAATTTAATAATCTCTAATTCGACTTTTTCTTGGAAGTATCCTTTGTGGTATTGCACGAATGTTAAAGTAAACAACTCTTTATTCAATCAGATGGCAAGGGCTGGAATTTGGTATACAAATGATATCAGGGTTAGTAATACTAAATTTATTTCTCCCAAGATGTTTAGAAGATGCAAAGGCGTAATCATAACCAATGTCACTTTTGAAGATGGAAAAGAGACTCTATGGAATTGCGATGATGTTAAATTAACTAATGTTCAATCAATAGGTGATTATTTTGGAATGAACTGTTCCAATATTGAGATAAATAACTTTAAATTGGATGGTAATTATTCTTTTGATGGGTGTAAACATGTTTTAATAGAAAACTCTATATTAAATTCAAGAGATGCTTTTTGGAATTGCGATGATGTCAAGGTGATAAACTGTACTATTAAGGGTGAATATATCGGTTGGAATAGTTCTAATATCGTTTTTGAAAATTGCACCATTGAAAGCCTTCAAGGCTTCTGCTATATGAAAAATGTTGTGTTGCGTAATTGTAAGCTGATAAATACAACACTTGCCTTTGAATACTCCACTGTAGATTGCGAAGTCAATTCTACTATTGATAGTGTTAAAAATCCTTCTTCCGGAAAGATAGTATCTTATGGTATAAAAGAATTAATTATGGAAGCTGATAGAATTGATCCTTCCAAAACTATTTTGATAACAAAAAAGGAGTAACCCTTATGGATTATGATTTTGATACAATCGTCTCAAGAATTGGGACAGATTCTACCAAGTGGGATAAAGGTGAAGATATCTTACCTATGTGGGTGGCTGATATGGATTTTAAAACTAGTCCTGAGATAATCAGCGATTTAAAAAATAGAATTGACCAAGGTATTTTTGGCTACACTGATATTAGTGATGAGTGGAAGAAATCCATTATTTCTTGGTGGGGAAGAAGGTATAACTTCAAGATTCATGAAGATTGGATTTTATATTCGACTGGGGTTATTCCTTCATTATCTTCATTAATTAGAAAGTTTTCTTCTCCAGGCGATAACATTTTAGTTATGACCCCAGTCTATGATATTTTCTTTCATTCAATAGAAAATAACGGAAGACATGTTTTGGAATGTCCGTTAGATTATCATTATGGATCTTATTCACTGGATTTTAACAAATTGGATAAGTTAATGAAGACTCCAAATACTCCGATACTTCTTCTTTGTAACCCTCATAACCCAACAGGAAATGTTTGGACTAAGACTTCTCTTCAAATGATTGGAAGGCTTTGTTATGAGAATAATATGATATGTATCTCCGATGAAATCCACTGCGATATTTTAAGAGAGAATGTCAAATATGCGCCATATGCTGATGCGTGTAATCTCACCAGGAATGCCTCTATTTCATTGATTTCTCCTACTAAGTCTTTCAATTTGGCAGGAATTCAAACTTCTGCCATAATATGCCCAAATCCAGCATTGAGAGAGAAAGTGATAAGAACTATCAATAATGATGAAATAGCTGAACCTAATATTCTTAGCCAAGTTGCAACTATTGCGGCTTATAACAAATCAGAGGATTGGCTGAAAGCATTGTTGGCTTATCTTGATAGAAATATATCTATTGCGCATCATTTCTTCATTGAAAATCTACCTTATCTGACAGTAGTTGAAGGAAAAGGAACTTATCTATTGTGGATCGACTGTTCTAGTATAACTCAGAATGCAACGAAACTTCGGGATTTCCTACTTGAAGACGTCAAGCTTTATTTGACTGCTGGTGAGCCTTATAGAGGTAATGGTAAGATATTCCTTAGAATGAATATAGCTTGTCCTAAAGCTATGCTGATGAAAGGCTTGAAGAAACTGAAGAAGGGTATCGGAGACTTTGTCGGTAACAAGCCAATCAATTTACTATAAGAGTTTATAATTATATTTTGAAAGGACCTCGATATATGAAAGCATTGTTTATAGTAGCAGATGGTTTCGAAGATATGGAATATACATGTCCTAGAGATATTTTGAGAAGAGGTGGAGTTGAAGTTGTTACAGCTAGTGGAAGAATCGATACAACTGATGATGCACCAATCCTTGGAAGAGAAGGAATTGCAGTTAATGATCATGTAATCTTGTCTATGCAAGATTTATCTACATTTGACATCCTTGTTATTCCTGGTGGCGGCCATTACAAGATTCTTGAAGCTAATGAAGATGTTATTTCAACTATTTATGCATTTAACAACAATAAAAAGAAGATCGCTGCTATTTGTGCTGCTCCAACAATTTTAGGACATATGGGACTTCTCATAGGAAAACACTACACATGTTTCCCATCGATGAACGAGGATTTCCATGGTATTTTCTCTCCTGAATATACTCAAGTAGATGGTAATTTAATTACAGGAAACGGACCCGCAGCGGCGATGAAATTTGGATTTGATATCCTTGAAAACCTTCAAGGTAAAGAAGTTGCTGATAAAGTTAAATCGCAGATGTATTATAAAGATTAAGCAAGATACTTGGTTTGATTTAAAAAGCACATCATATTCGATGTGCTTTTTTGATTAGAGACCGAATGAAGCAGCCAAGATGTCACGGAATGTCTCCTCGGGTCTGGCACCGAGCAAGTCATTCTCTTTTTCGCCATCAGAATCGACTTCGATTTTCTTTCCATCTTTGAAGAAATACATGTCAGGAATGCTGGAAATGTTGAACTTGGCTGTAATCTCAGGGAATTTGTCGACGTCGACTTTTAAGAACTTGACTGTAGGGAAGTCTGCTTCGATGTTCTCCATGATTTGGCCCATCATACGGCAGGGCCCACACCAGGTAGCGAAGAAATCCACTACAGTGTTTCCTTGGGCTATCTCTTTTTCAAAATCTTCTTTGTTATTTAATATTACGATCATTTCTTTTTCCTCCTAGGGTTTTGATTATATACAAAGAATCGTATTGCTACTTTGTCTTACTCTCGGTTTGTAATTCTCCTATGTTGGTCTTTCCTATTTTGTACATTTCATAATTCCGATATTTCTTAAACAAATGCTTTTCTAGGAAGACTTTTTCTAATTTCAAGATAACTTCAAACAATAAAGCGATGCAGAATAATATTATTGATGCCAATAGCATTTCTTTAGATTTATTAATGCAGTAAGTTATTATTAAGGCTAACCCGACTATGAATAGAATCTCGGTTATTATTCTTGTAAAGAACTTGGTTAATGCACCGAATTGTCTCATTGCATTTAAGGAATAGGACATTAATCTTTTGAAAGGCCATCTCGTGGTTCCATCGGACCTATCAACAAAATCGTAATTGATAGGTTTTGATTTGATCTTGAGATGTGACCTAATAGATCTATCGAATCTGTAAGGACCTTTTATTGCGGCATATTCAGGAAGGATAGATTTATCCATCAAGGAGAAATCTCTATCACCATCCTTCATTCCCCATTCTAAAGATACCCAACTATATACTTTATAAAAACCTGAAGAGAAAAACTTCTTTATAAATTTTTGCCCCTTTCTTCCATTTGAATGACCATAGATATATATATAGCCTCTCTCCCAATCTTCGACAAATTTGGGAATTAGGTTGGGTGGGTCTTGTAAATCTACATCCATTTTGATCAAAGCATCGACTTTCAATGATATTGCAGCGTCATAAATAGCAACTAATCCAGATTCTTTTCCTCTATTGTGATCGAATGAGATGAAATAAAAATCATCTCTTTCCTGAGATGTCTTTTCTAGAATCTCTTTAGTTTTGTCTGTAGATCCATCATCTACAAATATGAAGATGAATTTATATTTATCTTCTAGTTTTTTGATGTCTTCATTCTTTAAAAAAGTATCGATGAAGACAGGAATAGATTTTTCTTCATTATAACAAGGAACACCTATTGCAATAGTTTTCTTGTCCATATCTATTCCTCCTTTTATCCTTCTATTATAACGCAAGACTAATCAACCACAAAAGCAAAAGATGCCCAGGATAGAAAGCATACATAGAGTATCTAGCCCATTTGTTCTTAATTCCTTGTCTACCATCATATAAAAGAATGAATATACCAGCTAACATCGACCACGATTCACAAGCCATTCCACCAAGATCAAGAGAAGGAATAATTGGGTTATATGGATTGTAATCCCAAATCAATTGGAAAATAACCCCAACAACAACCATCATCAATACACTGAATAGGTTGATATAGAATCTCAACTTACCATATTCCATATATGTTTTTTCATCTAAGTTGTTCTTTTTAGCCTGACTCTTCAAGAAATAGAATGCACCTTCATATCCTATAAAAAAGCCTATAAATAAAGCTTGGCCATAGAAGTTGTAGTCGAAATTTATAACATTTTGAAATCCATCGGTTATATTAAAAGTTGAAAAACAAGCTATGATGCTCAATGTTATAGGAAAGATAGCTAGTAGGGATTTCCAGTTCTTCTTTTTTAGTAAATAAACTGTCATAGTTCCAAAAGCTAAATCTGTAAATATGTTTCCAGGCGATATGGTTTGGAAATTGAAACCATAATACATTGTAAAAGCAACACAATCTAATAGGAACCCCATAGTCATAAGTCTTATGAAATACATCCAATAGTCTCTGGTGTAATAAACACCCTCAATGGCTAAGAATATAAAGATTGGCATTGCCAATCTCCCCATATCTCTTAAAATTGTATAAGCTGTATCACCTATATTCAAAGCAAAAATTAAACCTATATGATCGATTAGTGTAAAAACAAATCCAATCATCTTTAACCAGAATCCATCCAATACTTTTCTCTTATAATGCATCGGTGAAGATACTTCGTTTGTTATTGTGTTAGGCATATATCTGTATAACTCCTAAAAGATTGTTTAAGAAATGACCTATCCATGATGAAGTGAAACACCCTTCTTTTACATAAGCAAATCCTAAAGCCCATCCTGAAATGAGGTAAGGGGGGAGATTCCATAGCTCGTTGATTAGTGATTCAGTATTTCCTTGGCCTGCTGATATCAATGAACTCAAATCAAAATGTATCAATCCAAAGATAATTCCAGAGAGCAGGATTGCTAATATCTTGCTCTTCCTTTCTAGCAAGGAGCATAATCCTACCCTGTATGTTAGCTCTTCACATACAGGCCCTAGGAATACGGTCATAACAACAAATGCAACTTTATAGAAGGAAATATCAACCAATGAACTTTGATTGTTGTTTGATGAATTTCCATGATAGAAATATTTGAATAACAATTGATAAACAATGATCAAAGCCATGTAAATAATCAAATATTCTATGTAGCCTTGCAAGGTTCTCTGCAGATGATTTCTTTTAAAGCTACTTAAAATCTTGTTTCCAATTTCTGGTTTAATCATGAACAAATAAACGATAAAACCAGTAAATAAAGTGGCATAGGTCAATAAGTTGATCGTCATCATTGTTTGAAGTTCATCAAAATTCCATAGCTGAACTAAGAATAAAAAAATATAAGGAATGATCTTCATTCCTAACCAACCCCATAAGAATAATATTAGTTCATCGTACCAGTTAGATACAGACTTAATATCGTTTTCCTTGAAATTAAATATTATATTTTTCATAAGCCCTTTTGATTTTAATTTATTTGTTCCACTGGTTTATTGGTATGGTCGATAAACTTTGCTCAGAATATATTTTTATTTGGTTTTGTAATTATAAAATTGAATAATAAACCCATCAAATAAAAATTCGTCTATTTATTTATATATATTTTAAATATAATACATATTAGAAAGGAGGAAATCCTTATGCTTTTATTGGATATAACTAACGCAGATGTAAGCTTAATCCTTAATGTGGCGTTTTGGTGCATCATAGGAATGATCGCGATATTTGCACTAGTTGGTGCTATCAAAGGATTTTGGAAAAGTGTAGTCGGTGCTGTGGTCCAATTGATTCTTTTGGTAGTAGTAATGTTTGTTACACCTGGTGTTGCAAACCTTATCGGTAATATCGATGTCTCGGGTTTTACGAGTAGCTCTTCTGCTACTATTGGAGATGTGGAAATTCAAATCACTTCTATCAGAGAGATGATTTGCCAATGGCTTACAGCTTCTGGCTATGTTTCACCGGTCAATGGGCAGTCTATTTATGAAGCTGCGATGGGATTGACAAACATTGTGCTGTCGTTGGTTGTGTTTGTGGTTTTAGCCATCTTTGTATTCTTCTTTGGATGGTTAATTTCTACTCTCATCTATCATACGATTTTCAAATGGTTCATTCCTAAGAAGATTAGAATGAAGCACAAGATGAGATGGCTTGGAGCATTGTCTGGTGCTGTGATGGGTTTCTTTTCAGTATTTTTACTAATGACTCCATTTTCATATTTAGGAAACACAGTAAAACAGAATGAAGCTGCGATAAAAGCTTTAAAAGGAACTTCCGACGATAAGATGGATCAGATTTTGGATTACGCTACGCTTTATGGCGAATCCGTATTTGGATCCGATTGGATGTATTCAATGTCTAGCTTTGTTGTAAATCAAGCAACAAGTTCTGATTATTTAGGTGGCAAAGCTAACTTCTCCGACATAACTTCTTTGTTGGCTGGTTTATCTAAAGGCTTTTCTAAAGGTCTTAATGGCAATAATAACTCCCCTTTGGATTTTGCCGTAATTGTCGGTGATAGAGCGGCAGTTGATGGAATACTGGAGACTTTGATTGGAAATAATATCATAGTGAAGGTCATGCCTTCCTTATTAAAAGCTGCTGTCACTTATGTTAAAACACCTGAGAGCATAGATTTAACCAAGCTCGATTTTGAAAATGTCGATTTTTCCACTGAATTTACGACTATTCAAGGAATTTATGACAATTTATACGATGCTGGGTTTATAACTTCTATGATATCAGGTAATTTATCAGTTGATCCATCTAAACAAGATTTTTACATAGATGCTTTGGAAAAACTTGCAAGCGATCCTCTAGTGAACAAAAATCTCTCAGTTCTTATGAGCGAGAGTGCGAGCAACATCAAGAATTTAACAGGTTACGAAATTCTTAAATTGGATCAAGAAGTTTATAAGCAAACTACTGACAATGGAAAGACTGGTATCGATTGGAAAAAAGAAATAGTTACTTTGGGAAATGCTGTCTTTAAATTATCCGATGCCTTAGGCATTTCTTTGAATGAAGATGGATTTAAAAATCTCAATACTAAATTATTAGACGCATTCAAAGATGAAAACAAATTTAATAAAGTAAGGGAAATCTTAGTTGGTGTGACTACTGCTTCTGGTGAAAAGGAAGATGGATTACTTGATACTTTCCTTCTCGATGAGAACATATTCAACATAACTGAAGGAATCAATTGCTTGTTCTCCTACTATCCTGTTTTAAAGACATACATGGATAAAGATATGGTTGTCGAAAATTTCTCTTCAGCAACACATCAACAAATCAAAAAAGAATTGACCACTATCGTTGATATGTGTCCAGATGTTATGGATTTGTATGATATAGGCTATAATGCTGATACTAAGGTCTTCACTTTTGATCTTTCCAATGCAGAGACATTGAATATCACTAAAGATTTGTTGACTCAGTTTAATAAATTGACTCTCCTCAAAGATTTGATTCCAGATGTCGTATATAAATCTTTCCCTACAATTATAAAAAATGCATTTGGATCTAATGAAATATTTGGATTGAATGCATATTCATTCAATTTCAATGATGTCAGAACAATCATCGACGATGTAAAGATGTTCTTAGAAATCATTCCTACTATCAATAACATCATCCAAGCTACAAAAGATCAAACCACATTGACAGGATTTGTCTCTGCTATCAATACTGCTGATTTATCTAAAGTATTAACTACATTTATCGATTCTAAGATGTTGAATCCGGATAGAATCAAGAATGGAGAAATAGTCAAGAACACTAATATCAATACTTTGATTAGCAACATGATGAAGCAATTCAACTTGGGAAGCTTCGGATTTGAAATCAGCGATGATTTGTCTAATGTCAATTGGAAATCTGTAGATAGCTCTGGAAAGACAATCTACCCCGAAGTCGACAATATCATCAAAATATTTAACGACATAAAAGGTAATATTGATGCTTTTGGCGATGATGGTAGTTTTGATTTGAATAAACTAAATGGGGATGATATATCTGGATTGTTAAATGACTTTATGAATTCTGATTTGTTGGGAGGAAGTATAAATGGAATACTCAACAAGCAAGTCAAACCTATTCTCGATGGATTATCCATCGAAGTCGAGTTCAACAAATCCAAGAAAGAATGGCAGAAGAAGGATTCTAATGACTATTCTCCAATAGATTATGTCGGCCAATTATTTGATTTAGTCAAACCTATAATGAACAAAAATAATATTGATTATACCCAATTGAGTTCTATATATTTGAATTGCTTGATGACAACATTAATTCACACCGGATTATTAGGTGATAATTATGAGGAGACTCTCGCTTCATTCTTAGGGGGAGTTTTAAATGATTCATTCAAGGCTGGCGATAAGTTAGGATATGATGCCAAGATTATTTGTATGAGTCCTGGAATTGATGGCAAGATATTTAAATGGTCTAATACTGTCGAAAAGAAAACAGGCTTTTCTTTATATTTCGATTCATCGGTGGAAGGAAATGTCGAATTTACAACAGGCTTCTTCTATACAAACGATGGTGAGATTTATGATTTGTTCAATGCATTCAGTTCTATATCTTCATATTCAAATGAATTAGCTAACAATACTTATTCTAAAGAAATGATTTCAGTTGTTTTGAAGAGTTCACATAACTCTGTTATTCTTTCTAGAATGATTCCTGTGATCATAAAGAATGCTATGAATGGCATCAGTTCTGAAACTACTGGTGAATATATCAATCTCGATCTCTTGAATTTCGATGCTTTTATTGATCTTCCATCTAAACCTACTGATGAGGCATTAGTCGATCCGTCGGTCACTTACTTTGAAGATGAGGTTGATAAGATTGTCACTTTGTATGAGTATTGTGATAAAGGCGTACTGAATGAATTGATAGATAATGTTCAGGATTTGAAAGCAAACTCTACTATTGAAGGCTATACTGATAAATCAAGAAAAGATATATTCAAAGAAATTTTGCACGATGTTAATACGATGACTGTCTGTACTAAAATAGCTTCTGGGTACGATATAAGTTTCAGGGCTAATCTGTACACTGCTATTTGTAAGAAGGATTTAGCAACTATTACAGTTTCTGGAAACAGACTTACTTTGAACATATCAGAGCTTTGTTTCTTCGACTACGATAACATAACTAGTTACTTTACAGCTGACCAAGAGAGGGTAGATTCTGCCGTGTTATTGATGAATCAAAGAATCTATTATATGGATTCTCAATTAAATTCTAATGATTTGTTCTCTCACGATGAAGATATGGTTATAGACTTCTGGGTCTATCAACAGGATTATATCGACAACAAAGACATAGAGAAACTATCCTCCATCGAAGAAACTAATTTGTTTAGGGGAGCTGGGAATACTATTATGAATTTGTTGGCTTTAGCTTAATAGTATAATTATTAAGGTATATTCAATAATTAACTTTTAATGGTTAAAAGTTTAATATCTTTAAGATAAAATTAGTAAATGGTAATAGGAGCTATATAAAATGAAAATAGGTTTGTGCGTTGATGATAATTCTGGTTTTTCTGTTGAGGAAGCTAGAGACTTGGATTTGGGCGTAGTTAGAATGCCTATTTCTATAGATGGGAAAACATTTTATCAAAACATAAATTTGGATCCTCAAGAATTTTATAACGGATTGATCGACAAGGATGTTCATACATCGATGCCTTCCCCAGCTGATACGATGAAAGTTTGGGACGATATGTTGACAAGATATGATCATATCATCTATGAACCTATGTCTTCCGGTCTTTCTTCCACATGCATGGCCGCCCAAGGATTGGCAGAGATGGATGAATATAAAGGAAAGGTTACTGTTGTCGATAATCGTAGAGTCTCAGTCGTTGCTAAGGAAGCTGTCTTTGATGCATTCTATTTGATCCAACAAGGTAAGACTCCTGAAGAGATAAAGAATTATCTTGAGAAAGAAGCTTTAGATTTGAAATTATATATAGCTGTCGATACTTTGAAGTATTTGCTAAGAGGTGGAAGAGTTACCCCAGCTGGTGCTGCTTTAGGTTCGGTTTTCCGTGTCAAGCCTGTCTTAAAGATTGAAGGCGGAAAACTAGACGCAAAAGCAAAGGTCATCGGAATGCGAAATGCAAGAGCTAGTATGATCAAGTTTATTCAAGAGGATAGAAATACAACCTTCAAGGATGTGTCTGATGATTCTTTATTATATGCCATGGCTTATACTGGCGATATCGAGCAAGCCCTGGATTATAGAAAACAAGTTAGCCTCGCTTTGAATGTTCCTGAAGAAGATATAATTTTAGACCCCTTGAGCTTGTCTGTCGGAGTCCATATCGGAAAAGGTGCATTAGCATTGACCATGGCTAGAGTCTTGGATAAATCCGCTCTATTAGCTAGTGTACATAAGTATGGATACAAGCAATAATAACAAGACATATAGCCACGCTTCTTCTTTGGTAATGCGTTCTAAATTTGATGCTTTTTGCTATCTTCCAGATAGCGAAGCATCTTTTAGGTTGGATTTAAAAAGAGTCAAAGATAGTTTTCCTAAAGCCAGACATTTTCTTTATGCATATAGACTTAAAGAAAAAGATGGGTCCATAAAGGAAGGAATGAGCGAGAACGGAGAACCTGTTAAGGCTATGCATAAAGTTCTTCTTCAATTTAGGTCTAATAATGTAGTTGACTGTGCTGTTATAATAGTTAGGCACTTCGGTGAAAAAGAGCTAGGTGCTTCAAACCTCGAACACACCTTCCTTAATGTGTTCAATGTTTGTTATGATGATTATATGAAGGAGAAAAGCAAAGATGGCGGAAAATAATAATAATAATAATAATGAAGGTGGGAAAAAAGAACAACCTAAGAATAGAAAATTTATCGCTCAACCTGCAGTCGGATCGACTATAAAGCATGTCATAGGTGTCATATCGGGTAAAGGCGGTGTTGGAAAAACCTTTGTGTCTTCTTATCTGGCTGTATTATTAAAGAGAAAAGGTCTTAAAGTAGCAGTATTGGATGCCGATATCACCGGTGCTAGTATTCCTACTGCTTTTGGAATTAATGATGTAAAGATGTTTTCTGATGGAAAGTTCATCTATCCTGCTGTCTCATTGTCTGGAATACAAATTAGCTCTGCTAATTTATTAATTGACAAACCAGGTGATCCAGTGATTTGGCGTGGACCTATGGCTTCAAATTTAGTCCTTCAGTTTTATTCATATGTCGTTTATGGATGTGATGTCATGATAATCGATTGCCCACCTGGAACTTCAGATATTCAACTCTCTTTGATGCAATCTATTCCTCTAGATGGTCTTATTCTTGCTATGACTCCACAAGGACTAGTTAATTTAATAGCTAATAAAGCTAAGAAGATGGCGGATATGATGAATATTCCTATTATTGGTGGAGTCATGAATATGGCTTATGTCGATTGTCCTAAATGCCATGAGAAGATCTATCCTTTTGAAGAACCCGATTTGGATGAATTGCGTACTTCTTGTCCTGTGGTCAGCGAAGTTCCTTTCGATACCAGCATCTCCGATTACACCGATCATGGAACGATAGAAAGCCTCAATGTTCCTTATTTAGATAACTTAGCTCAAGGTGTTATGGACTTTATACATTTAGAGGAAAAGAGATGATGTTAAAAACTTTAGATGACTTAAATAAAATGAATGGCGATGCTCGAACTGATATTTTTCTAGCTACATTCAAAACATTCGAAGCATTTCTATCTCGCTTTGTTAAAACAAAAGGTGAATTTACTTCATACAGCCAAGCTTTGAACATCGCTTATTCACATAAATTATCTCCAATACTGACAGGTGATAATTATGATTTCTTAAGAAGTGTTGGTGAGTTGAGAAATATACTCTCTCATAACAACGATGTCTGTAATCCTAACCCTGAATTTATCTATAAGTTTTTGCTGATTGTTGATTCAATGATGTATCCTTTGAAATCAATAGATATAGCAACACCTTATTCAAAGATGATGAAAGCTTCTATGAATTATAAAGTTGGAAAGCTCATTTTTAACATGAAAGAAAAAGGTTTTACTCATGTCCCTGTTGTGGAAAATAATAAACTGATAGGTGTATTTTCAGCCAGCACATTTTTCGATAAGGCCTTGACTGGTGGATTCTCTTATTCGCCTAATGATACTGTAAAAGATTATGAATCTTTGTTAGACTCACATAGCACGGAAAGATTTATCTTTGTATCTAAAGATGTCTCTGCTTTCTCATTGAGGGATATGCTGAAGAAAACCAAAGTCCACGAAAAAAGAGCTGCAGTTATATTCGTGACTGATAACGGGTCTAATAATGGAAAACTATTAGGAATGATTACTGAAACTGATTTACTAAAGATAAAGATTAATTAAGGTTATTTATACATTATTTTATAAACAAATTGTCATATATGCTGCGACGCATATACTCCCATCTTCTCTGATTGATAAATCCTTTGGATGAATTATATATGCTTTATCAATTTTATCTTTTTTTAAATTTCTCACCAAATCTTTTGATTGATTCAATCTTATAGGATTTGGAATATTTGACTTCTAATAGGATTAACTTCTACGACAATTTATTATTTGTTGTTAAGGAAAATCTATTTCTATATCATTTCTATGCTTTTCTTCATTTGAAAAGGTTATTTTTTATTTGTGGTCTTAAAGAAAAGTTAGTTATTCTCAGGTAAATCTTTGGGGTTGGTCAAAATTAAGATATATTTCGTTATAGTCTCTTCATCAGGTCTGTTTTCTTCTTGCGCTAAATGATAAATAAGGTTTGTAAAGGAACCGGCATAATAATAGGATAGGATATTTGCTGGAACATTTAATCCTAAAAGATTTCCGTAAAGATGAGCAACTTTCACACAAGCCTCTTCTATAAATTTAGTTAAATTCCAATATATAACTTTTGAAGTGTCGTTTTTGATGACCTTATTAATAGGAAAGGGAATAGTATGCATATATTCGATCACTGCTTTGACGCATTTCTCATACTTTTCCTTTAAAGAATAATTGCTTTCTAATATTTTTTTTAATGTCTCATATACTTCTTCCGAATACTTATGGAATAGAAACATAAGCAAGTCACTTTTATCTAGAAAGTTATTGTAAAAAGTCAACTTCGAAACCATTGCTGTCTGACTAATTTCTTTAATGGTGATATCATCGAAGTTTTTAGTTCTCAACAAGTCTTGCAAGGCTAAAGCGAGGTCTCTTTTGCTTCTAGTAACTCTCGCATCTTCTTTTTTTGTGCTCGTTCTATTGTGTATAACCTTTTCTTTTGATGTCATAAATAATCTCCTTAGATAAGTTTAAGCTAAAAAAATGTAAAAATCTTTAAAAAACCTCTTTACAATCGCTAAACATAAAATATAATACCACAAGTTAAGAAACTTAACACGAGTAAATTAACTATATGAGAGGTGAAACAAAGATGGAAGAAAAAGCTGTTATCGAAATCAAGAATCTAGTTAAGGATTACGGCCAGGGAAGAGGTGTATTCGGTGTATCCTTTTCCGTTATGAAAGGCGAATGCTTCGGCTTTCTAGGACCTAACGGCGCTGGAAAATCCACTACTGTTCGTCATCTTATGGGTTTTGCTAAGCCTCAATCAGGTCACACATATATTAATGGAGTAGACACTCTGAAGAATAGAGATAAAGTTCTTCAGTCTGTATCATACCTACCAGGCGAGATTGAACTTCCTGCCGCTTTGACTGGAAAGGAATTTATAGAAGAGCAGAAATCCCTAAAAGGTGTTATCGATGATACTTTCTTAAATTGGTTGATAGATACATTTAAATTGGATCCAACACTTCTTTGTAAAGAGATGTCTCTAGGAATGAAAAGAAAGCTAGCTATCGTATGCTGTTTTATGTCTGATCCCGACATAATTATTATGGACGAGCCGTCCTCTGGACTCGATCCTGATATGCAGAAGGTATTCATTAATTTGATAAAAGCCGAGAAGAAGAGAGGAAAGACCATGTTGATGTCATCTCATATTTTTGCGGAAATAGATTCATGCTGCGATAGAATTGCAGTCATCAAGGATGGAAATATCGTTTCTTTGTTCAAGGCTGATGATTTGAAACATAAGACCGATAAGACTTATGAAATAACTTTTTCAAAAGTTGAATGTTTCAACCAAATCAAGAATGAGCAAACAAATTTTTATAAAGTCGTAGATTCTGATGTTGAAAAAAGACGTCTTGTTCTTTCTACTAACGATAAGGATATAAACCATTTTATTAGGGTTATCTCGCCTCATGATATCGAAGATGTCCATGAGATAAAGGAAACTCTGGAAGATTACTTTATGTCCTTCTATAAAGAAGAGAAGTCATTTAGAGGTATATAAATATGGAAGAAAAGAAAGGAATCGTGGTCAAGGTTGACCATGTCACAAAGGATTACGGAAAAGGACGTGGAAACTTCGATATGAGTTTCAACGTTCATAAAGGTGAAGCCTTTGGTTTGGTCGGCGAAAATGGTGCAGGAAAGACCACAATCATTCGTCAAATTATGGGATTTATCAAACCGACTAGTGGAAATATCTTAGTTTATGGCTTGAATGCATACAAAGAAGCTGCAAGGATTAAAAGCTATGTCGGATATGTTCCAGGAGAAATCAATTTTCCGGATTATAGAACAGGAATAGAATTTCTCCATGCTTATGCAAACATGGTAGGAGTAACAGATTTCACCTACTCCGATACAATTATCAAAAGACTTCAACTTGATATAAGAGCTTACCCTAGAAGAATGTCTAAGGGTATGAAGCAAAAAACTGCTATAGTCACGGCCTTGATGATCCAAGCACCGTTGATCATTATGGATGAACCTACAACAGGTCTCGACCCATTGATGAGAGATGAGTTCTTAAAGATTGTTTTAGAGGAAAAAGAAAGAGGAGCGACCATCATAATGTCTTCTAATACAGTCGAGGAATTGGAGAGAGTCTGTGACAAAGTCGCTTTGGTCTCTCAGGGAAGAATAGTCGATATTGCCGATGTGAACGCAATCAGGAATAGGAGCTTCCGTGATTATAAAATCGAGTTCAACACTCAAGAGGACTATGACTCTTTTGTGGCAAGTAGAGGTGATATCAAGAAATTGAAACCACAGCAGCTTCAAGCAATCATAAGAATAGAGAAGAAGGATGAAGAAGAGTTGATGAGGCAGTTATCAAATAAGAAAGTTAAATTCATGACTGAGATAAACTACAACCTCAACACATACTTCGAAGAAAGGAGATAGAAATTATGGAAATGGTAAACGATAAAAACAATAAAGAAATGGTAGCTTCAGAAGAAGTGTTGGAACTTCCACCTGAATTAGACGGGAAAAAGATGAGAAAAGAAAAGTTTTCAAAATATCAGCTCTTCTCTCCAGCAATCTTTAAGGAAAGCCTGAAATCAAATTGGATTGGAACTTTGGTCTGCTCTATAGGAAACGCCTTGATTTTGATAATCATCGTGGTAATCTTGTCAACATTGTCAATTAATGCTACCAAGGATTCATTGAGCAATATGTTCTCCAATGCAAATATGGAGACTGAGATAAAGACTGGTGCAGTAGGGTTATATTCAGCTTTTGATGAGAGTGCGGAAAACTATGAAAATTTGAGTAATGGAACTGATAAGGCAGTTGAGTTGTCTGAAACTATTTATCTAGAGATGAACGATTCAGATATTCATACATTATTGACCTCATTAAACACTGCTTATGATTCCGTTTATAACCATTCTGGAAAGAATCCAGACAACACTAAAGCGACTATTGTCGCGATTTCAAACTATTATTTGAATGGTGGAGAATTGTCAACTGCACAAAAGAATCTTCTTTCTTTGTTAGGCATAACAATTCCAGATGTCAACCTAACTGACCAAGAAAAGATTGTTGCTATATATTACCTTCCATATTATCTAGATGAATATTATATTGAAGGATATACAAATGGTGAAAAGAATGCTACTGCTGTTAACGTTAGAAACATCATGGTCAATTCAATTCCTACCTGTGCTGAGAATGGCTTGACCGAAGAAGAATTTGGTCTTTCTAAAGATCAAGCTAAAGAAATATCAGCTTTACTTAAAACACAAATTGTTGATTTCAATACTACCTTGGATTCCAAAGGAAGCATCAGCGAAACAGAAAAGAAATCTCTTGCATTGGAAAAAGCATATGACGCTTCATTTGATTTGATTCCTTTGATGTCAGACGAATCTACTAAAGATCAAGTCACTACTATAATGACTGAGTTGAAGGCTTGCTATGATAAGACTGATGATTCAGGCAAAGACTATAAGAAGATGTATATTGAGGATACAGATTCTTATCGTACAGATTCGATGAGTGAAATCATCGAGAATACAGTAGTCGATGCATTTAGAAATATTGCTTATTATAATTATTTGAATGCTTTCGAAGTAGATTATGTTACTGATGATTTAGGCTATCCTATCGAATATGTCGAAAGTGGAAAATACGATGAAAAAGGCCAACCTATCAAAGTAGCTGTTCGTATTACGAAATATAACCCTGATAGATATATAACAGTGAAAGCAGATATGGGGACTCCAGCCTCTTTAGTTCAAAAGATGCACAAAGACTTGTTGACTGGCGAAGACTATACAGAAGAAGAGATAGAAAAAGCTAAGAAGGATTCTAACGAACAGATCGATACTCAAATCGTGCCTAATCTCAAATCATTCATGTCTGACTTTATCAAGAGAGATTCTAAGAATTCCAATGAGTACTTCGACGGAAACAAAGTCAATGAGATTGCAATTGCCGATAGAGTCAATAGCATTGTAGGAAAAATGGCTGCACAACAACTCATAGATTCCTATAACGATAAACATGGAACTTCTATAACTGATGTCTCGCAGATAACTTCTGAAGATTCATCAATGGATGGAAAATCCATGATGGATTCAGTCTATGCATATTCTTCCGGTGGTATCAGTTCATTCCGTTACCTTTATTCTTCTAACTTGGAAAAGGGTTATAAAGGAACTGATGCATTGTTAGCTGCTATGGTCAAATCTTGCACAGGTGTCATAGATCAACTCCCTAACAAGGTCAACGATTCTTTGACTGAGATGGGCTCTATGAATACTTATGGAATCTTCGTTGGAGTTGTCGCATTTGGAATGGCTTCTATCCTTATTCCTATGGTCTACACAATCACCTTGGCAGATTCCTTGGTGGCAGAAAAAGTCGAGACTGGTTCATTGTCTTTTACTATGTCTACTCCTATAAAACGTTCTACATTCATCTTCACGGAAGCTTGTTATTTGATTGGAACTGAAGTATTTATGGGTCTTGTCTTGTTCGTTGGGGGCTTACTGGCCAGAACTTGTGGTATTGCTATGGGTGGTACGGATTTGATCGAATCACTACCTATTTCTGACATAAGTCAATACGCTTTAGGTAACTTCATGGTGACATTGGCCATTTCTGGAATTTGCTTCTGTGCTTCATCAATATTCAACAAGGTTAGATTTGCTATTTCTTACGGTGGAGGATTGAACATCTTCTTCTTCATTTGCTCCATCTTGGGATTATTCGGAACAAAAGCTATTCCTGGAACAGTTCGTATTGAATCTATGAACTATTTCAACTACGTAACTATTCTTTCTTTGAATGATGGTGTTGCAGTGATGGAAGCTAGTGCGGTCTATTGGTACAAACTCATTGGATTACTTGCGATTGCACTCTTGACTTATATATCTGGAAGCATAGTGTTCACCAAGAAAGATTTACCTCTCTAATCCATAGCACAATTCTAAAAAAACTAAAACTAGGCATTTTAGCCTAGTTTTTTTATTATTGGTCAATATTAAGAAAGGGCCTTGATTTTTCTTAATCATCAATTAAAATTTTGTACTAAAATCATATAGGATAAAAGGGGGAAAGAAGATGTACATAGCTGATAAGGATCGTTATTCTAAGATGGATTATGCTCATTGTGGAAAAAGTGGCTTGAAGTTGCCAAAAGTATCTATGGGTTTTTGGCACAATTTCGGTGATACAGGTTGTTATGAAACTATGAAGCAAATTTGCTTCACAGCTTTCGATAACGGTATTACTTATTGGGATTTAGCTAATAACTATGGTCCTGAACCTGGAAGTGCTGAGAAGAATGTTGGAAGGATTATCAAAGAGAACTTCATGTCTCATAGGGATGAATTGATAATAGCTACAAAAGCTGGATTTACCATGTGGGACGGGCCTTATGGTGACGGGGGAAGTAGAAAGTATCTTTTGGCTTCATTAGATCAGAGTTTGGAAAGATTAGGTCTTCCGTATGTAGATATTTTCTATCATCATAGAATGGATCCAGATACACCTTTGGAAGAGACTATGGGTGCCTTGGCTCAAGCAGTGAGAAGTGGTAAAGCTTTATATGCCGGTCTATCCAATTATGACGGACCAACTTTGGAGAAAGCTACCAAGATATTGGATGAGATGCATGTTCCTTTCATAGTTAATCAAAATAGATACAACATATTTGATAGAACTATTGAGAATAATGGTCTTAAGGAGACAGCAGCTAGACTTGGAAAAGGAATAGTTTGCTTTTCTCCTTTAGACCAAGGCCTACTAACGAACAGATACTTGAACGGAATTCCTGAAGATTCGAGAATCAAGACTGATGGTAGATTCTTGAAGGAAAGTGCATTGACTCCAGCTAAACTTCAACAAATCCGTGATCTCAACGATTTAGCTTTAAGCCGTGGTCAAACTTTGGCTGAGATGGCTTTGGCTTGGGACTTAAAAGATAATGATATAACTTCGGTCATCATAGGTGCTTCTAAACCTAGTCAAGTCTTAGACAATGTCAAAGCTTTAAAGAATACTAAGTTCTCTAGTGAAGAATTGAAGAGAATCGACGATATTTGCAATAGATAATAATAGAAAAGCTTGGCCTTAAGCCGGCTTTTTTAGTATAAAAAAACTGGTAGACAACAAGTCTATCAGTTATAAGTGATTCAAAGGAATTACTTTGTCAAGATGAGATGGTGGAAAAGAAGTACCCAGATGCAGTCGATCCATCCAAAGACAACACCGAAAATCAAGACGAGGATGGCGATGACCAAGTTCAAAGCTGATTTCTTCTCCATGGCTACTGAGAAACGAACAACTACTTCAGTAATCCAGTTTACGACAGGAATCAACAATAAAAGGAATTGAACAAGACGGGGCAACTGATTGAATGATTTATACATAGTATAAAAACCTCCTTTGACTAATATATACTTTTTGTTTTAATTTATAAAGCATAATTGGACTTTTTAGTATGGAAAGTATAGAAAATAGCTGAGAAAAGCAATCTTCTTTGGTTTTATAGATTTTTCTTTGGTTTTTAACTAGTATAGAAGGGTGTTTTATTAATAGAAACAACATATATCGATATATTTGGTAAAATAGCAAGGTAATGAGAGGAGAATGATATGAATCTCTCTAACGTTTTAAATGGAAGGATTAAAGATGAACAAAAGGAAGAGCTCATCGATATAGCGATTTTCTTTGCTGACTTCATGTGTTCTTTCTGCTTGACATTGAGGACATTCAATTCGGATGGTGTTGAGGAGTTTAACGATTTGATTCATCCTGGCTTGCTATGGCCTATATGCATAGTTTTCATCGGAATTACTGTGCTACTAGCTTATAGAAGATGGAAGTATGCTCATATCAATCCTTGGCACAAGATAATAGGTCCATTGTTTGTTACCTATATTTTAGTAAAGTTATTGACCTATTCTTTCTACCCTAACAGTGAAACCATATTAGGCTTTGAATCTCATCACACGTACTATAGTTTTAATCTCATAGGTTATAATTTTTATCAAAGATATACTGAGTGGTTTGAAGAAAGCTTACTAGTTATAAGTTATTATGTGATGTTCGTCTACTATTCTTCATTCAAGATGTATAGGAAGAAGGTCTTGTATTTCTCCTTGGCTATCGTTCTTATAATTGCATTTCTCTTAGGAGGTGCTGTCTTTATCACTTATATGTGTGGTAATAAGCCTTTGATTTTTCAAACCCCTGGAACTCCATATGAAGAATTGGTAAAGAACGATTTCTTCTATGTCGTTAAAAATAAGAATATTTATGGTCTATTCCTTATGTTTGGTGTTATGGCATGTCTTTCTTTGACAATCATGAATCCCAGTATCATTTGGACTGTCATCGCAATTATCTTTTCTGTTTTTTCTCTGCTTCTAGATTCTAGATCTACTTTTGGATTGAGTAGTTTTTGTTTAGCCGGAATTATGTTGATAGCTCCATTCTTTTCTATGAAGAAGCATAAATTCAACTTTATTGCCAATCTATCTTTAGTTGCAATATTTTTGATTTGTGTCTTGGTCATAATGTATGGATTCAAGGATTCTGAAATTGGAAAAGGACTTTGTAAGTTGATTGAACATTTTACTAACAAAGGATCTATTAATTCTAGACATATCTTGACTGAAAATGCAGTCGACATGGTCTCTAGTGATTTCTATTTTGTGATGTGTGGATTTGGAAAGATTGGATTCTATAACAATTTCCAACAGTTCCAAATATTGAACGGTGGCGAATTGGTCATTTCAGCTCATCAAGCCTGGGCTGCTTGTCTTTCTACTTCTGGTGTTATCGGGTTGGTCTTTGTAATAATCTTGGATTTGATCGTTATTTATATGATAGTGAATATCTATAAAATCCGTAAATACGCTGTAATGTTTTCTTTAGGATGGCAAGGATTGACTTTGCTCTTGTATACGTTTGTAGAATATAGAATGTTATTCTATGTGGACAGCTTTGTCAATTCTACAATGGTCTTCTACTTAGCTTATTTGTTCCCTGTTTTATATTATTATTCTTTGGTCAAGGATACTCAGATCATCAAGGAAAACATGCCTGAGAGTTTAGTCTATCCATCAATCGAGGAATAAGGAGGATTTATATATGTGGACTGTAAAAATAATATTGGCATCATTTGATTTTCCTATTCATTCGTATGATGATGACAGCGAGATCTCTAATGTTGTAGGTCTTCCTTATGGAATGCCTATTCCTGAGGGTATAAAAGCTGAGGCTGATAAGATTCAATCCATTTATGACTCATATTTTGATACCACAGGTCCTTATGCTAAATTTTTAGGATTTTTGACCAACGAAGATAAAGATGTTTTATTGAATATGTCTTATTCTTTAGCTTCATCTTTGAAGGCTATTCTTCCTAAAGATGTCAAGATAGAAAATACAGTCGGACAAACACTTCTTTTGGCACCGATGAGAAAAGATGTCGAAGAGATGGATAGAAAAGCATCAGAAGATTTAGTAAAAGAAGATGATGATGGTAAGGAAGAACCGGATTGTGAATGACCCAAAAAGAATCTGGCGAGTTTCTCAAGTATAAAAGAGAAGAGATTGGTCTTTCCGTCGAAGAAGTTTCTTCTGTCTTAAAATGTGATCCATCTCATCTTTTGAACGTTGAATCTGGAGAGGATCTTCCAAGCGAAGATGAATTAAGCATCTTAAAACATATCTATGGACTGGATAAATATAACGAAAAGAATAAAGGCGGTTTTCTCCAATCGTTACGAGGATGGATTCCATTCTTCTTGAATTTGATAATCTTTATAATAGTGAATCCTTTTATTCCTCTTTACGAATTCAAAGGCGGATATCATTCTTTGATCGAGTCGTTGAGTGTGAACTTCAACGATGGGCAGATGCTGAACGGATCAATTCAATTGTTGATAGCTAGCTTGACCTGTCTATTAGCCTTGAGTCTTCTCTTTCTTTTGTTCTTCAAGAAGAAAAGAACTTATGTGTTCATAGGCGTTATTTATTTTGTTGAATTTCTTGTCTTTTGCTCTTGTCTATACATGTTTAAGGTCGGGCCATATATGATGGCATTATCGTTAGTTTTCGGCTTCTTATCGACTTATCTTAGCTATAGATTTGAAAAGGCCAAATAAAAAGCATTGCGTCTGGCAATGCTTTTAGTTTACTTGTTTTTCTTCTGCTTGTAGTATTCTAGTGTAGCTTCATCCTTGCTCATCTCTGGATGACTTGCAATAAAGTTATCCAAGTCTTCGAAGATATTTCCCATATATGGTTCGATGGTTGAATCGTCTTCGTTTGTTTCGACTACATTTTCATTACCATCGACTTTGACCATGTTTTCTTCGGTCATATACAAAGGATAGTTTACGTCAGATTCATCATAAGCATTGGATTCATCATAATACTCAAATATGATGTGGGAATGAATAGCAATGTTTTTCAATTGAAGTGCTAAGAAATTCTCTATGACCTTTTCTTTTTCTTCATATGACTTTGGCGATAAAACTTTTACGAAGACTTGGAATGAGGTTTGTTCTTGTCCTTCGTGGATAAATAAGGAATTTTCGATGATGAAATTCAAATCTTCGCTAGGAAGATTTCCGTAAAGCTTAATTAAGTCACCTTCTATATCTCTGGTAAAATCTGTTGCGATATAAGGATCGGCACCTTCTATTTTAATGAAAATCATATTATTAATATTTCTCCTCTTTAGCTTTTCTATTCTATCATTTTGCTTTCTACTTTCAACTTCTAGCTATCTCTTGGATCTTTATCTATCGTTATTTTTACGTCTTTTTGAGTTGGAGCAGCGATGCTTTGAAGATTGTCGAATGTTTCTTTGACTAGACTTGGGTCTTTAAATTTAACTAATATCCTCTTGAAGAATTGGTTGTTGACTTTAAATTCGTATGGATCGTAAGGTCCAAAGATGTCGCTTCTTTTATTAATTAGTTTCTTGGCTAAATAATTCTTTATGGCATAAGCGACATCTTTGACATTTTCCAAATTGGTTCCTTGAACTATTATTTGAGTCAAATAACAATAAGGAGGCCATTTAAATCTTTTTCTGTTTTCAATCTCCATCTCATAGAAGGAATTGTAATCTTGTCTTGAGGCTAGAATCAAAACTTTGTTTAAAGGATTGTATGTTTGGATTATGGCTTTACCCTCTTTTTCATGTCTTCCGCTTCTTCCTACTAACTGTGTGATAAGGTCGAATGTTCTTTCATTTGCCATATATGATGGGATTGCAAGGCCTTGATCTGCAAAAAGAGAAGCGGCTAAGGTTACATTTGGAAAATCGTGTCCTTTAGCGATTATTTCAGTTCCTATCAATAAGTCATATTCGCCTTGACTGAATCCATCCAGAATCTTAGCACGCATGTTCTCAGCCGATGTATCTCTATCCAATCTCGCTATTTTCATATTAGGGAAAATGTTCTGAAGTATATCTTGGATTCTTTCAGTTCCATATCCTAGGGTTTGAAATTCCGATCCGTTACAATATGGACAGACAAGATTCGAGAACCTGACTCTATATTCGCATCTATGACAGTTTAATTCATCATATCTCTTATGGTAGACCAAAGGAATATCGCAGTTAGAACACTTCATAGTCCTATGACAGCTCTTGCATTGAACGATAGGAGAATAACCTCTCCTATTTATCAATATCATTGTCTGTTCTTTTCTCTCATAGTTTTCTTTAATAGCCTCTATTAAAGGAACGGAAAGCATAGAAGAGTATTTGGGAGATAGATTGGATAAATCCGACATGTCTACGAAAGTCGCATTAACTTGATTTGAAGAAGCAAACTTGTGGTTTAAAACTACATGGCTATATAAGCCTTTTAAAGCTCTGCATCTATCTTCTACTAATGGAGTGGCAGATCCTAGTATTACTTTTGCATTGTCTATTCTAGAACGCATAGATGCAACGATTCTGGCATCGTAGAATGGTGTACTTGTTTGTTTGTATGAGTCTGATTGTTCCTCATCTAATATTATTAAACTTAGATTTTTCAACGGTGCAAATAAAGCAGATCTAGTTCCTATCACTATAGAAGTCTTTCCCTCCATTATTCTTAGGTAGACATCCATTTTGTTAGCTGGGGTCAAAGAAGAATGCATCAATGCTACTTTGTCTCCGAAATATGATTTAAATAATTGGATTACATGATTTGTCAAAGCAATCTCAGGCACCAAGACAATGGCAGTCTTGCCACTTCTTAAAGCCTCTTCACAAAGCTTTAGGTAGATCATTGTTTTTCCACTACCGGTAACACCTTCTAAAAGAACGGTCTTGTTAGATGAGTCTATCTCATCTTTACATTTTTGCTGATCTTCACTCAATTTGATAGGCTTTAAATCTAATGTCTTTACTTCTCTTATTCTATCTATTCTTTCTAGATGTTCGTATATCAAACCTTTGCTCAGCAAGGATTGATAACAAGCTCTGCTTCTTATTTCAGCTGAACTGAATAGATCTCCATAGGCTTTAATCTTTTCATACATTTTTCTTTCATTGAAAGATAAAAATGAAGTGTCGGTGTCCTTGACACTGACCATCAACCTATCTTTTTCTTTTGGCTTTGACAAGGATGAATCCTTAGGCTTGAAAGAAGGTGGAAGCATCGCCTGATATAGAGAAATCAAAGGACAATGATAATATTCTTTCATCTCTTTAGCTAATTTATCCTGTGAGTCTGTTAGAAGTGGTTTGTCATCGAGAATAGAAATGATCGGCGATATTTTAAATCCAACTTTTTCTTGATACTCTTCTAAGCTTATATCTATCTTCTCAGGAGTGTCGATTATTAGTCCGACAACCTTTTTTGAGTTTCCAAAAGAGACTGAAACTCTTTCGAATTTCATCGGGTTTAAATCTATAGGGCAGTAATATGAAAAAGGTCTATCTATAGATTTAGCACTTCTTCCTATTAGAACTTTGAGGAGGTAAAACATCTATAAAAGTAGGATTAATCTTTCTTGGTTAGGTCTACATTTAAATTAGAAGGTACTTTTATGCCTTTTTGTTGATTCTTATCTTTTTGACCTTTTCTTATTGTGTGTAGAATCAAGGTTCTTATCTCATCGGCACAGGTCTGGATGTTGTCATTCAAAACTATGTAGTCATAGGCTTTATCTTCTTTTATTTCTGCTGAAGCTCTGGCTACTCTTTCATCGATGACTTCATCAGTCTCTGTCCCTCTATCCTTGATTCTTCTTCTCAATTCATCTAAAGAAGGAGGTACTACGAAGAAAGACAAAGTATGGGGACCATCGGCATTCTTCAATACTTTCAAAGCACCTTGTACATCGATTTCAAGGAAGACGTTCTTTCCTTCGTTTTGTAACTTTTCTACATAAGCTTTAGGTGTTCCATAAGAATTGTTCACAAAGCAGACATGCTCGAGTAATTCATCATTTTCTACAGCTTTATCGAATTGCTCTTGGCTGACAAAGAAATAATCTATTCCGTCTCTTTCGAATTCTCTAGGTTTTCTTGTGGTCATAGATACTGAATAGGCTAAGTTCAACGATTTATCTGCCATGATAAGTTTTCTAAGTGTTCCTTTTCCTACTCCAGAAGGACCGCTCATAATTATCAATAAACCTTTTTCCATAGTAACCCCCTATTATTTGGTTTTAATAATATAGGACAATTTTGCTGAGGTTGCACAAGAAACCGATTGCCATTTGCATTAATGACTTAAAATATATAAAAGTAGAGGTGAAAAGTATGGCTTTAGATAATATTGTTCTCGATAGAATCGCTTTAGAGATGAAGGAAAATCTAGTAGGTTCTTTTCTAGATTGCCCTTATGCCTTAGGTGTCAATCAATACGCACTGCCATTTCACGGCAGCGAGAAACTTAAGGATAAAGGCCTCAATGGTAGAGGTGAGATCATTTTATTTCTAGATTCATCTAAACCTTTTATTTCTTATTCCACAGAAAAGTTTACAAAGACAAATGACAACACTCCCTTTTTCAATTCTTTAAAGAAATTGGCAGGAACTAAGATAGAAGCTATATTTAAAGAAAAAGGCGAGAGAGTGATAACCATCAGGTCTTTTATAGTTCATAAAGAATTGGGTGAATTAAATGAAGCTTATGATTTGATAATAGAACTATTTCCATCGAAGCCTAATGTTTATTTAATTGCTTATCCATATAAAAAGATTATTTCTCTTTTTAAAGAGAGAGGTGACATATTATCTAAGCGATATTTAACTAGGAATGTTCCTTATATCTATCCACCTGAAAGAGAAGTCTTTTCTAAAGATACGAAGTCTTTAGAAGAGGCTAAGCCTCTTCTATCATATGAGATTTTTAGAAAACTATCAGATTTATCTGGAAAGATAGGCTTTGAAAAAGCTAGGGATACAGTCTTGGATTCAAAGAGTCTCTTTTATGAAAATGGATACGTATATCCATATCAGTTCGACATGGATAAGGCAAAAGAGATAGATGTATCTAATATCTACGATTGTTTTGTCGAGGATCAAAAGAGTCTAGCTAAAGAACTGAGAGAGAAAGACTTGATGGATAAGCTCAACAAAGCAATAAAAGTAACAAAAAAGAAGATAAAGAATTTGCAGGAAGATTATGAGTTATCTAACAAGAAACTAGTCTATATGGATTATGGAAATCTTCTCTTTCTCCATCAAACTGAATATGAGCCAGGAATGAAAGAAATGGATTGTGATGGAGTCATAATTCAGTTGAATCCATCGAAAGATATTATTGAGAACGCCAATAACTATTTCAAGCAGTATAGGAAAGCCAAACAAGCTGTTGTTACTCTAAAAGAGTTGGAAGTCAAAGCCAAGGATGAACTTTCATATCTAGAGAAAAAAGTCCAAGAAGTCCCTATGGCAGGAAATAGGGATCTTTTGGAATTGAAAGAAGAGTTGGTCTTTGAAGGGTACTTGAAAGATCCTTCTAGAGGAAATAAAAAGCTTCAAAAGAAGAAGGCCTATTCTCCTCATATTCTTTTGACTCCTTGGGGTGATAGAATCGGATTTGGAATGAACGATCTTCAAAATGAAACTTTGACTTTCCAGATAGCGAATAAACATGATTTGTTCTTCCATATAAAGGATTATCCCGGATCTCATATAGTTTTATTGGATGGAAATACTAAAGACGATGACAAACTTCTTGCAAGTGAACTTGCCTTATATCTATCACATAAGGATTCAGGTGATGTCATGATGGCTAGAAAAGCTGATGTTAAGAAAAATCCCAATAAAGTTGGATTAGTAAATGTTCTCAAATATGAAACTATCCATCTTTCTAAGATCAGAGAATCTTCCTTAGTTTTATTTAAAAAAGCAATTTCTTCTTGATAATTTTTTGGGTTATGGCTAGTTTCTTAAGAAACTATAAATTTATAGTTGACAAATAGGCTTATAAGGTTTAACCTTATTAGGCTTTCAAAAGAAGCGAGTCAAATGCCCTTTTAGTTAAGTGGTATAACGGGTCCATGGTAAGGACCAATCGGTAGTCCGATTCTGCCAAGGGGCACCACTAGTTAATGATAGATACAGTTAAAGCTGTATCTTTTTTTTATTTAAATATATATCTATTTTTCAAGTTTAAGAAATAAAAATCATCTATCTTGTTTTATATGTTAAAATTGAATTGAAATAGGTGGCATTTTATATGAAATCTTCAATAAAAAAAATCTTTTCCATCTTTTATATAAGTTCTCTTCTTTTTTCTTGTGGAAATGGTTATTTAACCAATAGTAGTTTTAATAGTGACGATCATGGTTCTACAAATCAAACAACTCAAACTAATCCTTCCGATTCTTCAAAAACAGAAGATGATTCTTTTGCTTTGAACAAGTATTCTGTCGAAGTTGAAGTGGGAAAAACAGTGAAGATTAATGTTGCTAAGAAACCTGATGTCGATGATGATGTCATCTGGTCTATAGATGATACTTCAAAAGCTAGATTATCACCTAAGTATAATGGTCTTATGGTAGAAGTATTTGGATTAGAAGAGGGGTCTTCTATAATAACAGCTTCTATAGATGGAACTGATTTTATTAAAACAGTTTCTTTGACTGTTTTATCTGATGTAAGTATAAAGGTACCATCAATAGATTTGAATGATTCTATGACGATGAAAATCGGCATGACTTCTTCAATTGATGCTACTATAAAAAATATAAATTCTAATGACATATCTTGGTCTGTCGGTGATTTATCAATTGTATCTATTGAATCTTATTCTGGAGCAACTATCAACCTTAAGGCTAAGAGTATCGGTGATACATATGTAAGAGCTGAATGGAATAATGATTCATCTGTGTATGATGAATGTTTGATACATGTTGTTGAAAATGTACCTGTAACTTGGCCTAGTATATCTAGTGATGCTGGGAACTATTATTCTTCCATAGATTTTACATTGGAGCCATCAAAGTTGCTGACTGCGTTAAATTCTTTGAATAGAAAGATGAAAAAGGCCTGTAGTTATAAGAACGCTACTGAAGTATTGAAATATGCTGAGGAAGATCCAGAAAAACCCGGTAATGTTATTCTAATTTATACTAGTGAGAGTAGGAAGTATAATAAAAGTACTGTCAATAAAGAACATGTATGGCCTCAATCTAGAGGGTTGAGTGGGGAAGCTTATGCAGATCCTCATATGTTACATTTGGCTGACTCCAAAGAAAATGGTGCACGTGGAAACGACATTTATGGAGAAAAAACAGATTCCAAATGTTATTATGTCGAAATGGATGAGTGGAAAGGTGCTTGTGCTAGATCAGTTATGTATGAGCATGTTGCATATCAACATTTGGGGCTTGTATTAAATGAAGACCCTAGTTACAAGAAAGGATCATCAAAAAATATGGGCAAGATTTCAGTTCTTCTTAAATGGGATGCCTTAAACCCTGTTATCTCATCCAAATATGAAATGATAAGAAATAATAGGATTCAGGATAAAATCAACAATAGAAATCCTTTTGTCGATATTCCAGGATTAGGTCTTTATTTATACGGTGGAATCAATTCAGGAACTAAGAATATATATCATACATACGCTAGTCAATTTGGATTAGATCCTACGATGTATTAGTTGCAATTTAAATTTTTCAAAAAAATGTTATCAAATAAAAAACTGCTCAATTGAGCAGTTTTTATATTATATTTTGTTGACTATATTAATTCAGTGGGATGCTTTTTCCCTCATTGTCTTTGTAATAACAGATTCAGGTGGACGTTGCATATGTTCTTCTTCTAATTGTTTTTTGTTTTTATCATATCGCTGCCAATTATTCTAAAATAAAATCCTCCTTTCTATGTACTGCACCCCTCTCACTGG
>FR878790.1:0-29364 GCA_000434395.1 Clostridium sp. CAG:568
TATCCTAGCTAAGCATAAGAAAAAGAGAGCAAAAGAAAAATATATTTAATAACTTTCTTAAAATAATAAATTTATGTTCTTCTAACCTTATGCCTTTATCTCATTATTTAATAGCATTGAATTAACTTTCTCTTCATTCAAAGGAAAAGTGATATCGATAGAAAACATATTATTACCTGTATTAACCAGCATTTCACCATTATATGATTCACATATCATCTTCATGGATTTAAGTCCATAGCCATGAATTGTCTTATCGTTTTTAGTAGTCGATGGTAAACCATCGGCTATTTTTAGTGTTCCTTCAAAGTAATTCTCTATGTGAATTATAAAAAGACCTTTATCGCAAAAAGAAGATATCCTAATGAATCTTCTGTCTTCTTTAACATCTTTTGTTAGATATTCGATAGCATTATCTAATGCATTTCCAAAGATAGAATAGATATCACTTTCTTCCATAAATAAAAGTTTACTTCCATCTATCATATAAGTCAGATTTATATTCTTTTGTTTACATATCAATGATTTCTCTGTAAGAACTACATCTAATGGTGAGCACCCTGTTTTGATGACACTATCATAAATCGAAATAGAATCTTCTATCTGTTTTATATAATGAGGATCGATGACTTGGTTGGTTCCTATCTTTCTTATTTGATGTTTTAAATCATGGCATTTGGAATTGATGATATCTATATTTTCCTTAGACATTTGATAATGCTCTCTATCTTCTTTCCACATATGCTTTATAACATTCTTATCATGTTCCATTTTCTTTGTGTCTTTTAATTGGAAATAAAAAAGTAATGATATAAATGAACTAGAGAAAGAATATAGTAAAGAAATGATGATGAATATTTTATTTTGTTTTACATCATATGTTCTTACAACAAATGAATTCAATATGATTGCACTGAACATGAAGATAGTGCAAAGAACAAATGTCCACATCTTACTTATATAGAAATCATTTCCTTGTATCCTCGTACAAAAGACTAAATAAACTATAAGATAAATAGCTATATAAGAATCTAAATAAACAACCCAAGACATTATATTCATCATCTTGACTGGCTCACTACCATATCCATTCGATAAAGCGCTAGTATCTATATTCCCTATTATAAGAATAAAGTTATCTAAAGCATATGACATATGCTGAGTCAAATATCCAGCCGAAGAAAAGAAAAAGATTTTAAATAACGATATATCAAAGCAAAAATAATGAACGATGATCGTAAACGAAAACATTAGTACAAACATTATTATCATCCACCATGATGAATAACTTACAACAGGCAAGGCCAAAGAAAATCCTAAGCAAAGAATTATTCCGACGGACACTCTGATCCAAAAATGATTTCTTTTATCAGCTCTAGCTAAAAACATGTACTGAGCTATCAATAGCTCGCACATGAATTGTAACTTATAAAAGAATAGACCTGTCAATTCATACATAATCAATCACCGGTAGTAAAAGAAACAAAAGTACTGTAGAACTCCTTCTTTTCTTTTCTCGATAAGAAAAGATGCTTGGAATTTTTCAGTGTTATATCGAATCCATCTATCAATAGAACTGATCTCAAATTAACAATTTGAGAATTGTTAACTTTAGCAAATCCTAAATCTTTAACTTGCTTATATACATTGGATAAACTATCCCAAGTATTTATCTCCTCTCCTTCCTGAGTATAAAAAATAAGGCTATGATTTATAACTTCAGCATAAACTATAGAAAGAGCGTCTATCTTTACAGTCTTTCTACCAGATTTGATGATTAAATCAGTCTTTCTATCAAAGCTATTTTTATTCAATGCCCTAGTTAGCATTGTTGAGAATTCGTAATAGCTAACAGGCTTAGGAACAAAGTCAAAAGCATTTACTGAATATCCTTTTATCGCCATTTGAGCTAGATTAGTTATGAATATAATCAAAACCTTGCTATCCACTTCTCTTATCTTTTTAGCTGTTTCTAAACCATCCATTTGTGGCATATCTATATCCATAAATACAATATCAAAATTAGATTTATACTTATCTACGAATAGTATTCCTGATTGAAAATACGTGATATTAAAGTCATAATCAGATGAATCTATCTGATACTTCCTTATATAAGACTCTAATACATTCTTATCTTCTTCTTGATTTTCTACTATAGCTATACTTATAACTTTCTTCATACATTTAATATAACTTGCAAACGATTACTTTTCAAGTTTTAGCTACTTATATGCAAATAAGCAAATAAGGAAAAATTCTTACACACAATGATAATATATCAAATAACTAATTATTATTTATATCACTATCATTTTTAAAAGTACTTAGATTTGAATAGGAAAATACCTTGTTTATATTTGCTCATATATAAATCGACATATAAAAAGAATAATGTCGCTCATATTTTTTACTCAAACATTACAATCTAATTTTTGAAAAAAGGAAAAATGAAAAAAATAATTATGTATACACTTACGCTTACTATTAGCTAAAAAACAATTTTCTTGGTATAACTCACATTGTGAGATAAGCTATTTACATTTGTTTTCACATCTATATAATTCAACAATGAGATTTCTAAATCTCATAGTGTGAGGCAAAAATGTGTAGAAAGAGTGATGAGTATTACACCAAGTTATTTGCTGATGTTACCTGTGTGTTTTGGGAACACCAGCCAAGGCCATTCGGCAACGGATCATTTGGTAGAGGTGAACCAAAGATAGTCCTTTATCTAAACAATCACCCCGAAGGTGCTAATCCCGGTACCTTATCCGAATATTTAAATGTCGGAACAGGAAGAATAGGCAACGCTCTAAAAGACCTTGAAGAAAAAGGTCTTATAGAACGAAGCAAAGAAAGCAAAGATAAAAGAAAGACTGTAGTCGTTCTTACTGAAAAAGGCAAGGAAAAAGCTGCAGGATTTAAGGCATTCTTCACTTTGAAGATAAGACAAATGGTCGATGCTTTAGGTGGAGATGACTTCGAGTTGATGTGTAATTTAATTAAAAAGGCATTTATTGCCACAGTTTCGGAGGTAGATAAGAATGCTGAAATTGTATAAGAAATTTAGACCTATAGATTGGGTACAAACATTCCTAATCATCGGTCTGACAATAGTACAAGTATGGTGTACTATGTTATTAGTCGATTATGTTCAAGATATTACTAAATCTATCATCTATTTGAATTATCAAAATCAAATATCCTCTATACTTCCTTCTGGAATGAGTATAGGAGATATATCATTTGCACAGATACTTCAAATGATGACACAAAACCCAGGAAGTATGGATTCTTCAAAGCTAACTGCTGAAATGTGGTCAGCAATCCAGACTGCTACTACAGGTGATATCTGGTTCAATGGTGGAATGATGGTTTTAGTAGCTACTGGTACAGCTGGATGTCAATTTGTCATCGCTGTTTTAGCAGCCTATATATCATCCAATTTTGCAACCACACTTCGTACAGAAGTGAATACAAAGATTTCTAACTTCTCTTTGGCTGAAATCAACAAATTCTCAACGGCTTCATTAGTCACACGTGCTACCAACGATGTACAACAAGTTCAAATGGCAAACCTCTTGGTAATGCGTATGGTCTTTGCTGCACCAGTAACTGCAATTTGGGCAATTTGTAAAGTCCAAGCTTCAAGCTGGCAATTGACTATAGCTGCTGCTGTTGGAATTGTCTTCTTGGTCATTTGCATAATCATATTGATGGCATTTGTTATGCCTAAATTTAAAATAATGCAAAAGTTCATCGATAAAGTTAATGCAGTCACCGGTGAGAACTTAACTGGTATACGTGTTGTTCGTGCTTACAATGCTGAAGATTATCAAGAAAGCAAGTTTGAAAAAGCAAATAAAGATTTAACTAAAACTCAACTCTTTACTGGACGTATGCTAGGTTTGATGTCACCTATCATGACCTTAGTCATGAATGGTTTAACATTAGCAGTTTATTGGATCGGTGCTGGATTGATTGCTGGCAATGAAATCGACTATGCAACTGTCCAAGCATTCACTATGTTGTGCACACAAATAGTTATGGCCTTCTTGATGCTCATGATGATGTTCATCTTGCTTCCTAGAGCAAATGTCTGTGCAAAGAGAATCCAAGAAGTTATAGATACTGAAGTATCAGTCAAAGATCCTGAAGTTGAAAAACCTTTGGTAAAAGGCGAAGAAGGTACTATCACCTTTGATCATGTTTCATTCGCTTATCCTGATGCCGAAGCTGATATTCTCCAAGACATCTCTTTCACTGCAAAGAAAGGTCAAACTATAGCCTTCATAGGATCTACAGGATCTGGTAAATCCACGTTGATAAATTTGGTAACTCGTTTCTACGATGTAACTAAAGGATCAATCACCATCGATGGTGTAGATGTCAGAAACATGAAGCAATCCACATTGAGAGGATTGGTCGGATTTGTTCCTCAAAAAGGGTTGTTGTTCTCCGGAACAATAAAGAGCAACATCAAGTTTGGTAATTCAAATGCATCAGATAAAGATGTCGAACAAGCCTGCAAGATAGCTTGTGCTGACGAATTCATATCAAAGATGGAAAAAGGATACGATTCGCCTATCACTCGTGGTGGAACAAATGTCTCAGGTGGTCAAAGACAAAGACTTTGTATCGCTAGAGCTATTGCTACAAAACCTGAATTTCTCGTCTTCGATGACTCTTTCTCAGCCTTGGATTTCAAGACAGATAAGCAAGTCAGAGAGAACCTGGCTAAGTCTCAAAAAGATGTTACTAAATTGATAGTTGCTCAACGTATCGGAACCATTATGGATGCCGATACAATCATCGTATTAAGCGAAGGTAAAGTTGTAGGTGAAGGAACTCATAAAGAGTTACTTCAAAACTGTCCAATCTATCGTGAGATAGCTTTGTCTCAGCTTTCAGAGGAGGAACTTGGATTATGAATCGCGAAGAAAGAAAAGCAATAAATAATACAAGAAAGCAGCAAAAAGCTGATAAGAAGATGACAAAAGAAAAGATGAAGTCAACTATCAAAGGTATTATGAGCAATGGTTCAAAATATATGCCTTGGATTGTTGTGGCTCTCATTTGTATTATCGGAATGGTCTTACTTTCAATCTTTGCTCCTAACATCCTATCCGACTTCACCAACTTGATCACAAATTACTCCAATCCTTCAAAGACAACAATAGAAGGATTCAATGGAGTAATAATCAACGCTGGAGATTCTAAAGCTTTCATGGAAAACGTAGGAATCTATGGTGGAATCTTAATTGGCTTATATGCAGGAAATGCTGTGTTAGGTTATTGTGCTTCATTCATCATGACTTCTGTCTCTCAATATTATTCTAAAGATTTGAGAACAGCTATGTCTAAGAAGATAAATAGACTTCCTCTTTCTTACTTCGATACACGTCAATATGGAGATATCCTCTCAGTAGTAACTAACGATATCGATCAATTAGGTCAGTCTATGCAACAGTCTATCAGTATGATGTTCCAATCAATATTTACTTTGATTGGAGCATTAATTGCTATGTTTGTTACTTCATGGCAAATGGCCATAACAGTTCTTTGTACTTTACCTTTGATGATTGCATTCATGGCTTTTGCTTTGATATTAGCAAATCCTCAATTCATAAGAAGACAAAAGAAGTTAGGTGAAATTGAAGGTGAAGTCGAAGAAACTTACAATGGTCAATTAGTCATCAAAGCGTTCAACGCTCAAGATAAGACTAATGCCGCATTCGAAAAGAGCAACCACGAATTGAAAAGAACTATGTTCCTAGCAGAAATTTGTGGTGGTACTATGCAGCCTTTCATGTCATTAATTTCATATGTAGCTTATGCTGCTGTGTTTGTTACCGGTGGACTTCTCTTAAATGCTCAAGTTGCCGGATTTACTTACGGTACAATCACTGCATTCATGATTTATATCAATTTGTTCCAAAGCCCTCTATCTCAAATAGCACAAGCTTTGAATCAAATGCAGATGGGTGTAGCATCTGGAAACAGAGTATTTGAATTCTTAGGGGCTAAAGAGCAAGAAAATGACTCTAATCTTCCTTCAGTATTTGAAAATAAGAATGGAAAAGAAGTCGTCAAAGGAGCAGTCGAATTCAATCACGTCAACTTCTCTTACGATGATTCCAGAGTCATCATCCCTGATTTCTCAGCCAGCATAAAGCCTGGAATGAAAGTCGCAATAGTCGGACCTACAGGTGCAGGAAAGACAACTTTGGTCAACCTCTTAATGAGATTCTATGAAGTCAATGGGGGAAGCATATCTATAGACGGAATTCCTACAAAAGATATGCAGAGAAAGGAAGTTAGAGATGTCTTTGGAATGGTCTTGCAAGACACTTGGGTTTTTGCAGGAACTCTGCGTGAAAATCTGGTCTACAACACTCCTAACGTTACTGACGAGCAAATTCAGCAGGCCATTCACGATGCTCACTTGGTCCATTATGTCAGAACCTTGCCAGGAGGACTAGATTACTATATTGAAGATGGAAATACGATTTCCGGTGGTCAGCGTCAGTTGATTACAATCGCCAGAGCTATGATTAAGAATGCTCCATTGTTGATCTTGGATGAAGCTACATCAAACGTCGATACAAGAACAGAAGAAAAAATTGAAGAATCTATGGATAGATTGACCAAAGGAAGAACATCATTTGTCATCGCACATCGTCTCTCCACAATTAGAAATGCTGATTTGATTCTCGTTATGAAAGATGGAAATATCATCGAACAAGGAACCCATGATTCTTTGATGAATCAAAATGGATTCTACGCTTCCTTGTACAACTCTCAATTCTCGATGGAATAAAGATAAAATAACATTCAAAAAACTCAGTCACATGACTGAGCTTTTTTTATTTCTTGACCTTTTCTATCGCAGCTAGCATCTTATCTCTGCTAGCTAAGTTTCTAGCAAAAGCAGTGGCTGATCCTATCGCGACACCATAAGCTAGAGCAACACCATAGTCATGTGTTTCTAAATAGCCTTTTAAAAATCCAGCAACCATTGAATCACCAGCTCCAACAGTTGATTTAACATGTCCTATAGGAGCAGATCTCTTATAAATATTACCTGCTTCATCGACTAATAACGCTCCTTGTTTTCCTAAAGAAACAAGGACATTTTTAGCACCCATATCTTGAAGATGTCTAGCACCAGTAATTATTTCTCCATCAGTAAATAAATCATCCACTCCAAGTATCTCGCACATCTCTTCCTTATTCGGCTTTATTAAGAAAGGATGGAATTTCAAAGAGTCTGTCAATAGACTTCCTGTAGAGTCGACTACCGTCATAACATCTCTATCCGATATTCTTTCCAATATTTTTTCATAAGTATTACTAGGAAGAGTCGGGGGGATTTGTCCACTCATGACTAAGATATCACCACTTTCACTCTGCTCAATCTTTTTAAATAGTTTCTCCAAATCATCATCAGTAGCGTTAGGCCCAGAGCCATTGATTGCAGTCTCAACTTTTCCATCGATCTTAACATTGATACGCGTTATTCCAGCGATATGAATAAAATCAGTTTGAAGCCCTTCTTTTGCTAAAAGCTTTTCTACATATTCACCAGTAAACCCAGACAAAAAGCCCAAAGCGATAGATGTATATCCTAATCTCTTCAAAATGATGGAAACATTTATTCCTTTTCCACCAGGTGCAAATGATTCCTTAGTAGTTCTATTGATAGCACCAATAGTCAATTTATCCTTAACTGTTAAGGAATAATCCAAAGCGGGTGACAAAGTCAAAGTTCTAATTGTCATTTTGATTTACCTCCAAAAGAATTAAATCAGTGAATTCTTCTTTAGTATCTATGAAATCAGTGATCACTTTAGCTCCTTTTAAAGGAGCGAAAGTAACTACTGATTTTGTATTAAACTTAGATCCATCTATCAAAAATATCGTTTCCTCGGCCATTTGAATAGCTTTCTTCTTAAAATTAGCTTCAGCATAATCAGGAGTCATGAATCCATAGAATTTATCCACAGCATTAGCTCCCATAAAGGCTTGCTTGAAATGAAATTTTGAAATTTCTTCCTCTGCCATAGGTCCAACTGTAGCATCAGTAGTGATTTTTAAGGCTCCACCAATTAAATAAGTATTAATTCCTTTCTCTGATACAGTTCTAGCGATAGAAAGAGAATTAGTTACAACGGTAATCCTTAAATCGGTAGGTAAATTATTAGCTAATGTCAAAGTGCTAGAACCAGCATCGATATAAATAGTTGAATCAGGCCTGATGAGATTGATTGCTCTCTTAGCTATCAAAAGCTTGTTCTCGGCGTTCATTCTCTCTCTTACCACAAGTTTTTGATCTGCTAAAAAGAAAGCTGCTGTCTTTATACTAGATGCTCCGCCTCTTTCTCTTACCAATAGACCTTCTTTATCCATCTCTACGATGTCACGTCTTACCGTAGATTCAGACATATCCAAATCTTTTGCTATTTCTTCTAAGGAAACATAACCTTTGGATTTAATTAAGGCCAAAAGTCTATTCTTTCTCTCTTTTTTAGTCATTACCTATAAAAGTCTCCGGGTCTAATAATATAAAACAAAATATATAAATAATCATCTTATATTGCATTATTTAAGAAATTAGTTCCATATATAATTTAAAAAATATAATATTATTAGTTTTTTATGAATGTGTAAAATAATGCTCATTTATAAAATTATTCTTATTTTTCTTGATTTGTGAGTGAAAATATATATGTACTTAGGAGGCTTGATATGAAAATACTGCATACATCAGATTTACATATAGGTAAATATATAGGAACCTATGATTTAAAAGAAGACACTGAATATGTCTTGAATCAGGTTGTCGATACAGCGATAAGAGAAAGAGTTGAGGTCATTCTAATTAGCGGTGACGTTTTTGATAGACCTAACCCATCTGAAGAAGCTATCAAAATGTATGTTTCCTTTTTAAAAGAATTATTAGATAAAAATATAAAAGTAATAGCTATATCAGGAAACCATGATTCAGGTATTAGGTTATCTGCTTACAAAGACATTCTAGGAAAAGGGTACTTTGTAGAAGGTGAATTCAATTCTCCAATGAGGAAGGTTTCATTAAACGATGAATATGGCCCAGTAAATTTCTACATGCTACCATTCTTTACTCCGTTTATTGTTAAAAGCAATCTTAAACTTGAAAAAGGATTGGAAAATTATGATTTAGCTATGGATGAAATCATAAAGAGAGAAAATATAGATACTTCACAAAGAAATATCATCCTAGCTCATCAATTTGTAGCCGGATTTAAATTTGGTGGATCCGAGGAAGATTTTTCTTATAGCAACGGAGATGAGAAAAATGTCGCAGGGGTTGGAATTATTAGTTTGGATAAATTCCAGAATTTTGATTATGTAGCTTTAGGACATATTCATAAGCCTCAAAAAATAAGTAGAGAAACCATTAGGTATTCAGGTTCTTTACTTAAATATAAAACATCCGAAATCGACGGCCCTGATAAATCAGTAGTGATAATAGATTTAAAGGAAAAAGGTAATATAGAAGTCAAACTTGATCCTATCAAGCCTTTGCATCCTTTTGTAAAAATAGAAGGACTACTATCTGAATTAACTAATACTAATCCAAATGAAAATGATTATGTTTATTTGATAGTGGATGATGATAAAACTCCTATTGAAGCTAAAAATAAATTAACTCCTTATTACAAGAGAATAGTGGATATAGAATTTCCAAATGATACATTGCAGCAAAAGATGAATTTAGATACATCTTTAGCTGATAAAAGACCTATAGATTTTATCTGTGAATACTATAGGGAGAAAACAAATAAAGACTTAGATGAAGAGAACAAGAAATTATTAGCGGAAATCTTTATAGAAGCCAACAAAGAAGGAGGACAAAACTAATGAAGCCAATCAAATTAACAATCCAAGCTTTTCAATCATATTTAGATAAAACTGAAATTGATTTCACAAAACTTGGCGATAAAGGATTATTCTTAGTAGATGGTGAAACAGGTGCTGGAAAATCGACAATATTCCAAGCCATTTACTACGCTTTATATAAAGAGTTTCTGAACAGCGGTGGAAAAGGCTGTGTCGATATTGTCGACAAGGATATTAGAAATATTAACGCACCAGATAAAATGAAAACAATAGTAGATTTAATCTTTGAAGAGAAAGGAAAATACTATCACGTCAATAGAACCATAAATAAAAAAGGATCTACTGAATCACATCTCTTCGATGTATTAAGCTTAGATCCCTATGAAGAAAAAACTGAGCAATTAGAAAGCGGAGGTAAAGCATTAAACAAAAGAATCAAAGATATCATAGGATTAGATGCAGATCAGTTTGAAAAGACAATCTTAATTCCTCAAGGAAAGTTTGAAGATTTATTAAATCAAGATACAAAAGGAAGAAGAGATATCTATCGCTCATTGTTTGGAACAGATTCCTATAACAAATTTCAGGCAAGATTGAGCGACTTAGCAAATAAAGCTCAGGCTGATTTAAAGAGTGAATCAGCTAAAGTAAATATTCAATATAATAATATTAAAGTCGATGAAGAAGATTTAGATCTTGTAGAAGAGAAAAAATCCATTTTCAATTCACCAGATATAAAGCAAGACGAAGCTTATGCTTTCATAGGAAAAATAACAGATAAGTACAAAAAAGATTTAAACGATTCTAAATCTCTTATGGATGAAGAACAAAAAGAGCTTCAAATCTTGAGTGGAAATGAGCAGAAAGCAAAAGATTATATCAGCAATAAAGAAGAGCTAAAAAACATTAAAAATCAAATCGATTCTTTAAATCCAAAATTACAAGCGTCTTCAAAAAGTCTAACTGAACTAGAAAGCAAAGACAAGGAGATGGAATTAGATAACAAGAACTTAATAGATTTAAAAAATAACTTAGTCGATTTAGATAACCTTGCCTCAAAAGAAAAAGAAAAAAAGAATTATGAATCATCTATTGGTTTTCTAGATAATCAGTCGAAGAAAAAACAAAATGAATTAGATATTGTTCTTAAACAATTAGAAGATACAAACGATGAACTCAAGAATTTAACTCCTGATCCTACTAAAGAACTCATTAAAATAGATGAAGAATCAAAGCCTTTGTTCCAAAAAGAAAAAGAATTAGAACAAATTAAAGAAGACATCGCCAAGTTGACAGCAAATAAAGATAATCTAAGCAAACTAATCGATAAAGCTAATTCACTTAGAGATAAAAAAGAAATCCTTGAGCAAGAAAAGGACAGGATGATCAAAGTTAGATTTGACAATTATGCCGGATATCTAGCTAAAGAACTAAAAGAGAATTACCCATGCCCTGTCTGTGGTTCTATTTCTCATCCAAACCCAACCAGATTATCCACAAACAGTGTTTCTGATGAGGAGATGAAGAAAATAGAAGATGAATACAATGCAAAAGCAAATGAATCATCATACGCAGATTCTAAAGTAGATTCGGAACAAAACCAAATCATGGAACTGACTGAAACTATCAGTTCAAAATTAAAGAAATATGACTCCGATTTCAAATCCATCGATTTATCATATCAAAAAGTAAATGATAAATTATCCAAAGAAATAAAAGATTTCGGATCTAGAAAAATGAGCTTATTAAGAATGCAAAGCTATAAGACTTCTTTGGAAACAAATAGGGACGCTTCGAATATTAAGAAAGACAAATTAACTTCAGAAATAAGTAGAATAGAATCAGAATTAGCTAGTTCTAGAGCTCATATTTTAGAAAATACTAAATATATCGAGGAGCTCAAAAATAAAATAGGAAACAAGTCTAGAGAAGATGTAGAAAAGAACATTGCTTATCTAAAAAAGAAGATTAGCGATTATAAAGTCTTATTAAACAAAACTAGAAATGATGTTAATCAAATCACTACTGAAATAACAAGTTTAAAAGGACAAGAGAAAATATTATCTAATTCAATCACCGAATATGAAAGTCGATTGAACTTATCTCTTGAAGAAATAATTTCAAAGAAAAATCAAATTCAAAATGACTTCAATATAAATAACAGTAAGTATTCTAAATATTCGAGTTTCTATTCGACTAATGAATCGATCTTATCTCAGTTAAAATCTGAATTTCCAATTATTGAAAAGCTTCAAAAACAAGCTACCAATCTAAATCATCTTAACTTAGTATTCGGTGGTGGTAATTGCGATGGAGTTAAAGAAACAATAGAAGTTTATGTTCAAGGTAAACAATTGGAAAGAGTCCTACACTTCGCTAATAAGAGATTATTAGAAATGACAAACAATCATTTCTCAATGGTAAAAGCTAATGCTGGAGAATATGGTGCAAAAGCATTGTCTGGACTTGAAATCAACATAAGGGATAATCAAAATCTAGCGCCGGATGGAAAGACTAGGAAATCCATCACTTTATCAGGAGGTGAGAGTTTCAAAGCTGCATTATCCTTAGCTTTAGGATTAAGAGATACTGTCGCTTTAACTAAAGAAGGAATCAATATAGATTGTATGTATATCGATGAAGGATTTGGAACATTGGATAAAAACAGTCTCGATGACATCATGAGTGTCTTATCAAATCAAACTGTCGAGCAAGGAAACTGCTTGGTAGGAATAATAAGTCATGTAGATTTACTTCAAACTAGAATCAAAAAGAAAATCGAAGTATCTAAAGATTCAAGCGGTAACTCACACGCAGTAATCAAGATAGAAGAATAAAACACTTTAACTTCATAAATTAAGAATGGAAAATAAAATAGTGTCTGGAGAAGACACTATTTTTACTTCAATTATTTTATTTTGCTAATTTAACTATTGATAATTTTCAGCGGTTAAATTTTCTATAGCTCCTTCATAACCATCATAGTAAGTTAATGCGATAGTCTTTAAATTTGCAGAAATCACGCCACTTCCATAATTACGAGTAAGCTTATAATATCCACCACTGACAGTACAATTTAAATTACTCAAAATTAATTTATAAGTTCCATCAGTATTTGCTTCTATATCCCAATTAAAAGTATAGGTATTATCCCTATAGAATTCCATCAATCCTGTTCCATTAGCATTCAATGTTAATGTATCACCAGAACTATGTGAATAAGGTCCGTAACCTACAATATTTGCCTTAACAGTAGAAAGATCAGCTGCAGGTTTTTCCTTGACTGTAAATTCAACAACTTCAGATAAAGTATCATTATCTTTAGCCTTAGCTTGAACTTTAATAATTCCAGCTTTCTTACCTACCAAAGTATAAGAACCATCAGAATTTAATCTTAAAGTAGCAACATCGGATCCTTCTTTCACTTCGATTGTATATTCTTTAGTATTTGCATTATCGGGATTAACTTGAACAGTCAAATTCAAAGTATCACCAACATATAATTCTTTAGTCGTATTAGTGATACTAATACTAGTGACAGGATGAGATACAACTGTAATATCGGTTGTTGCAGATGCACCATTCTCATAAGTCATGGTAATGGTTGCTGTTCCAGCACCTTTAACCATGAGTTTCTTCGAAATTGCTGATACACTAATAACATTAGGATCTGAAGATTGATATGTAAAAGACTCATCTAAATATTTGTTTGGAGTAGTTATAGTTGTCTTCAAATCAAATGCAACTCCATCGTTGTAATTCAAATCTATTTGATTGTTATCACCTATAGATTGAATGGTGAATGCTTTAATCTTATAGTCATCTTTATCCAACTTATTCTCATCACTATCGACTCTAGTTCCATAATTCAAAGTAGCATCATCTACAGCTGTTTGATAAGGAATAGCATCAGTCTTCAACGCATGAGCAGTGAAATCATATCCATTGCTGTTATAAACTTTTTGATCAAACTTGAAAGAGACCAATTTATCTCCACTAAGCCCTATTTCAAACGAGATTTCATTGTAATATGAAGTATCACCTTCAAACTTAGATTCAATCTTATAAACAAAGTTGTTATCCAAATTATCAATTTTATTAACTATAGCTTTCTCTTTAGAGTTATCGTTAGACAATCCTTTACTGGAAGTTTCAGTCAAATAATTCAATGCATATTGGCTTATTCCATAAACGGATGAGCCGGAATAATCAGTATCTTCACTAATCATAGAAATAGCATTATTTGCTTGATCCTGCTTCAAAACATCAGAGAAACCATTTCCAACACTCTTTTTAGTTTCTTTTACTTTATTATTTGCTTCTGTTTGACTGGTTGTATCGATGATATTATGTAAATAATTCTTTGATTCGGAATTAGCTTGAATAAAGGTTAAATCGTCTACATATTCACCTTCACTAGAAGTGATTCTCTTTTGAATTGAATCAGTGTATACAGTCCAATCATATTGTTTTTCTTCAGTTGTTAAATCGAGCTTCTTGTGTTTCCATGATCCACCATTTGAATTAGTTTTTTCTTTGATCAAAGCTGTTTCCAATACAGTTTTAATCTCATCAAACTCCACACTTTCGATTGGCTTTTTCACATCAAAGTTAATCGTCTTTTCAATCAATCCTGCTTTTGCTGTCAAAGAAGCATGACCTTCTTTAATAGCCGTTACTTTCTTACCTTCAATCGATAATAAATCAACAGTAGTGGTAGTCAATTCATAAGATTTATCTGTAGCATCTTCAGGTAAAACTGATACAGTGAAATCGACTTCATCACCTACATAAACACTACTTGCATTTAGAGCAATGTTTATTCCAGTAACTGCCACAGGGACTAAAACATCAAAAGAATCGGTTTTATCGCCATCTTCAGTTTTAACTGTGATGGTAGCAGTTCCGGATGCATTAGCTGTAAGTTTACCTGTAGATCTATCTACACTAACTACGTCTGGTTTTGATGATGAAAATGAAACTTTTTTATTAGTTGCATTAGCAGGTAGGACTTCATATGCTATCTCGTAATCATCACCTAAATTTAATGTATTAATCTTATTAGTGATAGATACAGATTCAACATTTACAACCTCTGGCTCTTTAGTTGAGTTGTCCGTGATACTGGAAGGGGTATAAGTAGGCTTTCCTGTATTAGATGTGTTATTTCGAGCACATGATCCTAAAACAGAAACAATAGACAACAGCAATAAAACTTTTATCTTTTTCATTTTGTTTTCCTTTCTTTAATAAATTTGACTGAAATCACTTGGGTTATACAATGTCCCATTAAACTCTTGTATATCCTCATATTTAAAACTTAATTCAGTAACCGTATGAACACTTTGAGTCACAACAGCTACTTGTTTAGATTCATAAGAATTCTTAATTTTTGATATGACATTACCATTAAAAACAAATTCCCACTCAGCTTTAGTTGAAATATACGATGATTTACTTTCTGGATTGTATTGTATTGCCTCATAGCTGAGATAAATAGTTTCACCTTCTTCAAATACTATATTTACCTCAGTATTATTTCCTTCAAGACCAATAAGTTTATCTAAATCATTAAGAATTGAATCGATAAACTGAAATGTAAGACTTGAATCGTCACCTTTATAATCTGTCGAATCTTTTATTTTACCGGAGTCTCCATGATAATTATATAAGTGGTAGATCTTAGAAGAATCATGATACATTTGCATATCATATTCCTCTGATTTTCCTTCATCATTTTCAATTCTTCCACTTCTAACTATTAATGGTGAAGATGTAATCGAATATCTAGTCGCTTCAAATGTGTCTTTAGAATATAATTCTAATCCACCATCTGAAATCGATGTCAATTTTTCAGTATATCCAGTTTCATAAGATATTATTTTATCCTTATATGGATTTAAATAATTAGTTAGATAATCAATTTTATCTTCTAAGCTCAATTCATCAAAATTAGTACTAGACGGCTTAGTGGATGGTTGAGTAGGAGATGATGGAGCTGTAGGAATCGTAGGCGAATTAGATGTTCCATCTCCACAGCTAGAAAGAATACCAATTCCGGCTATCAGTAAATAAAATGCTTTCTTCATAAATTATACCTTTAAAACAAAATAATGCATATCAAAATAAGTGGGTCTTTCGACATAAAGGTTCTTGTCTGCAGTCACAATAAACGATTTGGAATATCCGAAGTTACCCTCAATATCTTCGTACTCATCATTACCATCAGGAACACAATCATATAATGATATATATCCGGCTTTTGTGGATTCCCAATTGAACTTAGTAACCCCACTACTTCCCGTTCCTGATATTGTTCCAGACTTAGTTGTTGAATTAAATTTAATGACATTCGTATAGCCATAAGAAGATACATATTCAAATGTCTTACCCATGAAATAGGTTGATATTTCGCTGGCAGCCATAGGTGTATAAGCTTTTAAAGTTACTTCTCTTTTAATTTTTGGATTGCGTACAGAGGCAATTGTTAAAGTTATACTTCCTTCCTTCAAAGGAGTTAAGACATAGACACCATCAGTATTCTTCTCAGCTTTAATGATAGAAGGATCAGATGAAATAATAGTTACTTCTTGATCAGCTGATGAAGGATTGACTGAAACTTTGCTTTTATCTAATGTATAAGTCTTTCCTATAATCAGCTCATTTATATAAGAGTCTTCTTTAATTGGTGATTGATCAGAGCTTTTAATTTCTGAAAACTTAATAGATTCAGCATCATCGTATTTAGATATTGTAATTGTTACTGAAATATCTTTAGAATCCCAGACTCCTGATTCATTCTTATAATTGCATTCATAGGTCAAAGTAATAGTCTGTCCTTTTGCATTCTTTAAGTTAAATCCATTTCCAGCAGAATTAACAGTTGCATAAGATGTATTAGAAGATGACTTAGGAATTAAATATGAGAAATCAGCATCTAATGCTGTAGCTGGTGAATAAGTCTTAGGCTTAGCATAAATTGCAGTTGTAGAAGCAGGAATTTGATCTTTATTCAATGCAGTTGGTTGATTTGTGTTTCTATCGAACACATCTATATCTGTGACATCATTGATAAAATAATTGTTAACATCTATGGCCTTTGTAGATGGAGCTTGTTTTTCACCATATGTTATCGTCCCTTCATTGATATCATTCTTAATATAAGCTAAGCTCGAATCACCGCTAGTGTCCCCTTCTACTACTTTATATGATGTTTTAAATGAAGTCATGTTCTCATCATTATTGACAGTAAACAAAACATCTATATCGACTACAGTTCCAGTGCTGACATCAACATCGCTATTATCATATTTATACTCAGTTGAGAAACTATAAGTAGTATTACCATCCTTATCATCGTAATATTCAAAAGATAAACTTGAAGTCTTCAAGGATTCATTGTTGACGATATTTTCATCGATGAACTTATACACCGAATTTACGGCATTAGAAGTTACATAAGTATCTAAGTTCTTTTCCAAAATGTACTGACCTGTAGCAAGACCTAAGTCCGTAGCTTCGTTAGTATTCTTAACTACGGCCAATCTTCCTAAAGCATCTGAGAATCCGCTTGTGTAGAATGAATCATTTTCATATGATTCAACCATATATAAGAAATTGAGTTCTTTGATTGAATCTTCAATTTTCACCTTCTCTTTTTGTGATTTTGCTCTATATTTGAATGTGTCTTCTTTGCTTACTTCACTTGTTGAATTATTAGTCTCGACAACAGTTCCAGTTCCATAAGATGTTTTATCGTTATAAATATCTAAAGAAATAGACTTTACTTTAGATGAATAACTATTGACTGATGTTGTTTTGACATCTTCGTGTGATGCTAAATACTCTCTAGAAGCCAAGTCATAAACATAGTTATAAGCATCAGAAATGCTCATATGCTTCTTTTCAGGCTTTTCAGATGTAGGCTTAGTGGTTTGCGAACTATTGTTTGATGGGGTACTGGGAGTCGTTGGAGTCATAGAATTAGATGACTGATTTGCACCACAAGAAGCTAAAGTAGTAACAACAGCTAACAAAGATAGAATTTTAATTTTTTTCATATTGATTAATCCTCCTGTGTTTTAGTTATGATGATCGACTTTTTAAAATCATAGTCTTTAGTATTTACTGTTACAGTGAATGGAACTCCTTCCTTAGATAATACAATTGTTCCTGAAGTCGAATCATTACTGACCTCACTATAACCAACATCTTTAAGCTTTTTAATAAACTCTGTATAGAAACTTGCCTTCTCTTCATCACTGATCGAAGAGAAATCAGTTCCTATATAAGCTCTTATCGTTATAGTCCCGTTAGTGCTATCTAAATCAGGATTCCAATTAGTAGTAAGCCACTCTTTATATACATAAGGGAAGACAGAATCTAAATCGAAGTCCTCGCCGAACAACACTTTAGCTTGAGCATCGATAACAGCCGTCTCTTCAGACCAAGTTGTGGGTTTCACATAATCAAGGCCAGCCAAAGCCGCTTTGATTTTATCGTCAGCTTTAATTTGATCGCCATATTTATAAGTATACTTGACTGAAATAGGATAATAGGCTCCATTAACCGGATTCACAATATAGGATAAATATTGCATTGTCGAAAGTCTTCCTTCACTATCTAACTTCATAGTGATTCCAGTTCCTTCATATCCATTAGCAGTCTGACTTTCACCGACGAACATATAATCTAATGGATTGTCCAACGCTATGTCTCTATCTCTTATAGTATCTCCATCTATAGAGAAACAATTTGGTGAGATATGAAAGGTTGTAACATCACTGAGGTGTCCACTGACACTAGGAGATTCAACTCTAGCCGTACCCTTGGAGTCCGTGACATACCCATAAAGCCTATTATCTCTCTCAAAGAATCCACTTCCAGACAAATCATTATTGCTATGATAATAATAAATTCCTTCATCTTTATCATAAATTCCTTCATAGCTCAAAGACATGTTTAAATCAGATGAATGTTCAGTGACATCGATTGAGAAGTTAGTTGTTGGATTAGAAAAGAAATCAAATGCCTTCTTAATCTTAGCTGTATCAGCTCCATCTGTTCCTTGGTCAGCATAAGCAGTAGGCTTTACTATTTCACTAGGATTTGATGAAATATCGATATCATATACGACAACTTCTTCTTTTCCATTGGAATAGAAATCCGAAGAAACAGTCGTGGCTACAATTCCTGTTATAGTTCCCTGACTATCAGTTTTAAATTCTAAGTATGCTAAATCAGTCAAAGGTGAGAATTGGGTAACACTTTGGAAAAGTGTACTCGCTGAGGCACCGACATAAACTAATGAACCATCATCGTTCTTCCTAATGCTATCTTTTTCAGTATTGATTACGCTATATGCTAACGATTTGACGATATCAGACCATTTGTTATCCGTCTCCGCTTTTTGAACCTTATTATTGTGATCGACATAAGTTCTTTCAGCAACACTGTCTTTACGTGATCCATCCTCTGCATATATAGCTTTCTTCTCATAATAGTTTTCTCTGTCAAATCCACTATAACTTTGTTTGACATCAAAATGACTATCATCATACTGAAGAGAATAATTACCGATGATAGTTTCACTACCATTAGATAAATACTTCAAAGTTGCTGTAGTCTTTGATTCGAATGTTGTGTTCATCAATAAAGAAAGAATTGAATCATCTATTTTTTGAGATGGAATCTCATATGAATTTACAAATTCATCAACTTTATCTAATAAAACGGATCCTATACCACTAATGGTTCCTGTTCTTAGGTCTTCTGATATGTTGCTGGCATAAGGCTCAGGCAATCCTAATATAAAAGTTATCTCATCTTCATTAGGAATTATTGTTACTGAATTAAAATAAGAATAATAACTACCCCACCCAGATAAACCACATAGTGTGTGAATAATAGATGAGTTAGTAGTTACAAAATCACCATTATAAGATGTGAAATCAGATTCAGAATAATCGTCATTTGTCAAATATTTAACATAAGTAGAATTAACTAAGGTAGTAGTATTACTTTCGGATTGAGCTAATCCTAATTTCACGCTACCATCGTTATTTAGTTCGTATAAAAATGGCTTCTTATTATTTCCATCTTTTATTAGTGCATATCCAGCACCTTCAGCGTCAAAGTATACATAATCATTAGCAAAATAATCAGTATATTCCTTGTTATCTGATAGATAAGAAACCACAAATTTCTCACCACCCGCTAACTTCTTAAATGTATCGGCTATCCATTTAGCATCGATATCATCATCTTTTTTAGATGAATCCGTCGTTTTAACAGAAGGAGTTGATGGGGTAGAAGAAGGAACACTAGGCTTTTCTGTTGGTGATGTTATACTTTCACCACAGGAAGTTAGTAATAATCCTAATATACTCAACGAAATTATCTTAGGTTTAATGTTTTTCATATAAATCTCCCTTTAGCAAGCCAAAATAAACTTAGCCTTAAAAAATATTTTAAAATATTAAGCTTAAATTCTTTATAATTTAATTATAACCAAATTTGTTATATGGTTTCTTTATTAGTTTAGATATAATCTAATAAATAATCTTATTTTGAAAATAAAATTAATTCAGTCGGAGGAACTGGGATGATAAACAAAAATGTAATGGTCCAAGCAACTGATCTTTGCAGATATTTCGGATCTGGTGAAACTTTAGTCAAAGCTATAGACAAAATAAGTTTTTCTATCGATAAAGGTTCCTTTACAATCATATTAGGACCCAGCGGTGCTGGTAAAACTACACTATTAAACTTGTTAGGTGGAATGGATAGTGCTACAGACGGAAATCTAGTGGTAGATGGCGAAGACTTAGTTGGAATGAGAAAGAAAGAATTGACTTTGTATAGAAGAAACAAAGTCGGGTTTGTTTTTCAATTCTATAACTTGATGCCTAATCTCACCGCATTAGAGAATGTAGAGTTAGCATCTGAAATTTGTAAGGATGCTTATGATCCTATGGAAATCTTAGAAAAAGTCGGACTGGAAGAAAGAGCTAGTGCATTCCCTACAACATTATCTGGTGGCGAACAACAAAGAGTATCTATTGCCAGAGCAATAGCTAAGAACCCACAAATCCTCCTTTGCGACGAGCCTACCGGTGCTTTAGATTATAAGACAGGAAAAGAGATTCTAAGATTACTTCACGATATGTCCAAAAAGGAAGGAAAGACTGTAATCTTAGTAACGCATAACTCAGCGTTGAAAGATATGGGAGACAAAGTTATCAAAGTAAAAAACGGAAAGATTGAAAGTGAAAGCAGAATCTGCAATCCTAAGCCTATCGAAGAAATAGAGTGGTAAAAAATATGAGAAGAACTTACTGGAAATCATTATGGAGAGGTATATGGCATAACCTAGGAAGATTCCTAGCTGTTTTTGGCATTATATTAATATCAACACTTTTGATTTCTGGCTTAGGAACCTTGGGATCGACAGTCAAAGCCTCTTTCAATCAAGAGATGATTAAAAATAAATTTCCAGATATCATCTTAAAATCAAAAGTAGCTTTGGGATTTACAACAGAAGAAAAAAACATGTTGTTGAATCAGCCAGATATAGATGAATCCAAGATGGAAGAAATCTATTTCTATGATACGACTATAAATAATACTGAGACTAGAATTATCTATAGAGATTATCAAAATATGAAAATAAATCCCATCAGTATTGTCGAAGGAAATTTACCCACTTCAGATACTGAAGTTGCAGTCGAACAATTGCCCGACAATTCTCAAAGAAAAATTGGAGACACATTCGAAGTTACTTCGACTGTTCCTATTATTGGAACTAAAAGAACAACAACATTCACTGTAGTTGGAATAGTCCATAATCCAATGAATAATTCAATTGAGAAAGACAAGAGTCAAACAACTCAAAAAGATGTTCATGATATTTTCTACATGAATAGCAAAAAAGCTATGAGTTATATATCAGGAGATACGTTGTTCATAGGTCCTGATATCTATATTCAATTGAGTCATGATGACGATATAGATTATTTCTCTAACGACTATGTGAATAAAGTAGTTAAAAGAAAGAATCAATTAATCACTATGTTGACTGAAAAAAGAGCCGCTGGACTGACTGTTGAAGAGAGCGTAAGTTATCAATATTTAAATTCGACGATAGATAAAGTACAGACGATCTGTACTATATTCCCAGCATTCTTCATAGTTGTAGCAGCTCTAGTTTCTTCTATAACAATAGAAAGATTAATAAATGAAGAGAGAGGATTATGTGCTTGTTTTAAGACTTTAGGTTATTCGAATCATTCGATTAGATTTAGATATGTTTTCTTTTCTTTATTAAGTTCTTTAAACGGAGCAATAATAGGATCAATCGGTGGCTTATATGGTCTACCTTCAATCCTCTATCCTACATTCCAATCCATCGTGATGGATTTTCCTAAAATGAAAGCTGATTTTAATCCATCTGGAGCTTTGTTAGGATCTGGAATTATCATATTAGTTATACTGATAATTACATTAGTAAAAATAAATAAAGATATAAATGAAACACCGGCTGATTCCTTGAGGCCAAAATCACCTGTCATAGGTAAAAAGATACTTATAGAAAGAATAGATTTCTTTTGGAAACCATTGCCTTTTAGATACAAAGCAACTCTTAGAAATATATTTAGATTTAAGTCCAAAACTATAACGATGAATCTATCTGTGATGTGTTCTATATCATTGGTTATGGCTGGATTTGGATTATTAGATTTAGCATCCAATTGGGAGAATACATCAGCGATAATGGAAACATTTAAATCAGTTGCTTCATTCATCATAATCTTTGCTGTAGTATTAGCTATATTAGTTATCTATAACTTAGTAAATATCAACGTTTCAGAAAGAGTAAGAGAGATATCTACACTAGAAGTATTAGGATATAAGCCAAAAGAAGTCTACACCTATGTGTTTAGAGAAATAATAATTATGGGTGTGACAGGTGAAGTATTAGGCATTCCTTTAGGAGTGTTACTATTGTATATAATCACATCATATCTAGATTTTGGATCTATCTCAGTAGTTAATGCCGGAACATATATCTATAGCTTATTATTAGGCTTTGCCACTTTGATAATCGTCTGTGCTTTGATGATTCCAAAGATAAAAAAGATAAATATGATCACATCATTGAAGACACTCGAATAACTTGAGCACTAAGACATTGATGTTTTTTAAATCGAATCGAGCATTCATAAATAATCTTATTAAGATCTAAGACTATTATCTTTATTATTTCTTGAAGTCTTCTTCTAATTGTTTAGATACATTTTCAAATGTTACAAAATCGCATTTGCCTTTAACTTTGCTCAAAGCTTCTTCATCTCTTATAGTCCAAGTATTTACTATTCCGCCTTTTTTTCTGTATTTGATAATCTTTTTATCATCCAGCAAAGAATCTTCGATATCCAGATATTCAAAGACTTTTCCAAAAATAATCATGTCTTTTCTCTCTTTGCAAACTAAGAAACCTCTGGTAAATTTCTTTCCATCACAAAGAGCTAAAGCTCTAGGATCAAAAGAGATCAATGTCACTTTAGATGTGTCTTTGACCTGTGATAAGAAATCCATCAATCTCTTAGCAATATTAACCCAATTATCTTTATAAACTTTAAGTTCGATAACAATAGTTTCTCTTTCTTTATTTAAATCGAAAACTTCTTGAAGTGTAGGAATGTCTTCTCCATCAAGTAATTTATAATTTTCTCTTAAAGTCTTACTATCTAATTCTTCTATTATTCCTTCTTTTCCTGTGACTCTCTTCAAATCGGAATCATGACATACGACTAATTGATTATCAGTAGTTAAGTGAATATCTAATTCAAAACAAAAATCATGATCTATTGCATTTTTAAAAGCACTCAAACTATTTTCAAATCTCTTATCATCATGCAGTCCTCTGTGTGCAACACCTTTAAATATATTTGGATTAAAAGAATTTCTTTTTTTCATTCCCATAATATAAAGCCTCTAAAAACATTTATTAATATACTTACTTTTAGAGAAGCTATTCAAAATTACCACTTATCCGATTTTTGATAGTGCTTGCATAAATCTCTTCATTTATTTTCGCAATTTTATATTCTTATATCGGAAAGAAAATAAGAATGACGGATTAATAATCTATTCTGATAATTAAGCTGTTTATATTGATTACAATACTTATTCAGCTTAATTTTATTTTTATAAAGCTTATAACCTTACTTATAAATTCACTGCTAAAGATTCATCATATAGCATAAAGCTGAATAAAGATTATGTCGAATCATTCAAAATTAATCTTGATGGAAAAAGATAGCTTCAAACTATTGCTCATCAGAAAAAAAGAAGGATATAGACTTAACATAGATAATCAAAATTATTATTTAGTAAAAACAAATGAATTTGATTGGGCTAATTACGAAGACTCTAATTTTGAATAAATCATATCCCAAACCCAATTTTAAAGGACAAATTATTATTTTCTTTGCTATATACTAAACCCATAAGGAGTGAAAAAATAATGAGAATTCGTCCATTGTCAAAAGATGCATCACAAGTCAATTTTTCAAACTCGATATTAAAGCATTTCAACGCAGAAACATTTCACGATTCATATAAACCTTTAGACGAAATATTAGAAAAGAACAAAGGAAGAAAGATAGTTCTTTTCTTGTTCGATGGATTTGGAAAACAAATTCAAGAAGCGACTAAAGACTGCTGTCCATTCATTTATTCGCACGGCTTATTAGATTTAAATACAGTCTATCCACCTACTACTGTAGCAGCTACAACAGCTGTTCTATCTGGAAAATATCCAGTTGAAACAGGATGGTTAGGTTGGACTTTATATAACCCTGATACTAACGAGCATGTCGATACGTTCTTTGGAAAAAACCACGGATTAAATACAGCTGCTAATTTTGTTCCTTCCAGAGATTTACCATATCAAAGTATCTTTGAATTGATTGACAAAGCTCAAGGTTCTCATTGCACTGATAGAATCGACGGATTCAATTTCAACACTCCAAAAGGACATCCCGATATTCATGGATTCATGTCAAAACTTCAAGAAGATATCAACGATCCTTCTTTAAAGTTCATCTATGCCTATTGGACTGATCCTGACCACACATTACATAACTATGGGGTAGATTCAGAAGCAGTAAGACACTCCGTAAAAGAAATTGATAAATGTGTAAAAAAAATTGTAGAGGCAAATAAAGATATCTTGTTCTTATCGATAGCCGATCACGGACACATAATCTGCCAATGGGTGGATATAAGAAATTATCCTGATTTTATGGATACTTTAATTGATGGAAGAGTCGGGCTTGAAGCTAGATTTGCTTCTTTTAGAGTAAAAAAAGGAAGAGAACAAGATTTCATTAAAGCATATAACAAATATTTCTCAAACGATTTTGCTCTTTATACAAAAGAAGAGATCCTCAAAGAACATGTTTTTGGATATGCCGAGCCTAATGAAATAACTAATAAACTAATAGGAGATTATTATTTGATTGGAACATCTAATAAAGCATTAGGGGATTTATATTCTCCATATGATATGCTATCTCATCACGCTGGATCATTACCTATCGAAACTGATTTAAGAATCGGTGTTTATAATTCGAAATAGATTATAACCAAATAAGAAATAGATCTCGGTGTTTACCACCGAGATTTTATTTTTTATAATCTTCAGTTAATCTTGTATGATATTTAAAATTGGGAGGATTTATTATGCTAAAAGATTTAAACAAATTGCGTGATTTAATCACTGAATACAGGACAATAGATCCTCGGAACGATGATTCTTGGAATAAGAACCATGCTGAAAGACTAGCGATATTATCAGAGAATCTTCAAGATACAATTGAATTTCTAGATACATGTAATAGATCCGAATTCAGAGGTGTTATGGATTTGTTCGAGGACCTATCTAGACATTTCCAATCAAAAGAATTTATCGATGCTATCGAAAGATGCGATACCAGATTTTCAAACTTCAACGCAAATCAATATGTTACATTAGCTAAAGCTGCATATAAAGAACATAAATCTAGTTCCTTTGAAAAGGGAAAATTAGATGAATTGATCAGAAAATCAAAAGGTTTCTATCTCGAAGGCGATAATGAAGCTTGGAATAAAAACTTAGATGAAATAATAGAAATCTTGTCTAAAGATTTAAAAGAAACAATAAATTTCTTAGATCAATGTTCTTTAGAGGAATTTGAAGCTGTTCATATCGCATTCCCAGATATTAATGATAAGTTTCATTCCAAAGAATTTCTTGAATGTATAGAAAGAAACGATTTGAGGTACCCTCAAATCGATGCCTCGATGGATAGAAAGCTAGCTACAGATTTAATGACTAAAAATAAGAAGTAATTATTTAAGTCTTGAGAATTCATTTAATCTTGGCAATGTAAATTCTATAAATCCATAAGAGCTAGATTTAATAACTCCTTTTTTAATGAGCCTATCTCTATATACACTAAAATTATTAGTATCAAAATTACATCTTTCTCTTACCTTAAAAACTTCTATATGATTATTCGAAATTCATATTAAGACCACTTCTTTTTTCTTTAAGTTCATTATAAATAAAGGATAGTAAAACTGTTTTATTAGATCCTCTAATTCCAGTTAAAAAATAAACATAGTTTGGTGGATTATCTGAAGAAAATTCAGAAATGATTTTATTGCTTTCATACACTCATTTTAGAAAATTATTAGGCTCAAGTCCAAAAGTAGTTGAAAATGGGTTGTTCATAAATAACCTCCTTATTTTCATATTTTGGAACTTGTTAGACTTAAAAAGCTAAGCTTCTCAGCTTAGCTAAACAGTCTTACTTAACTTCAATAGTCTTTGTTGATTCTAAGCCTAGTCCAGATGCTTTAATCACAATGTTAGAGTCACCATTAGGCTTAATTACAGCCATAGTTACACCATAATTAGTCTTGCTAGTATCATTATGGTATCCTTCCTTGCAATAAGGATTTGCACTACCAAAGGAAATCAATTTTCCACCTTCAATTTCAACTTTAATCTCACCTTCATTTAAAGGTTTGATTTCACCATTTGTATCAGTGAATGAAAGACGAACAAATGCCAATTCATCCTTTGAGATTTCATTTGATTCAGGTTTAATAGTCAAAGCATTTTCTTTGGAGGCGGACTTCAATATGACTTCACCTAATTTATTCCCATCAGAATCTAAACTGACTGCTTTCAACTCTCCAGGTTGATATTTGACTTTAAAGATGTTTCTACCATTTTTCTTAGTTTTTGCTTGCTTAATCTTCTTTTGATTTAAGAAAAGTTGAACAGTTTCACCAATAGAATATACTTCTACTCTACAAGTCTTTTCTTCCTCGCCTTCAAATGACCAAGAATGAAGAGCCATAGACATCTTCCAACTAGAAACACTATGTTTCATCTTTAAATATTTGTGAGGAACTACACCGATTTCAATAGGAGTTTTTTCTAATGCTACTTTTGTATATAGGGCTTCACAAGTCTCATCTCCAATAAAGTCGACTCTTCCAGATCCGGCTGTCATCCAACCACAGCTTCCATCCATAATTCCATCACAATGATCTTTAGGTACCCAGCTTCCAACACCGACCTCGCCTAAATAATCCATTCCAGCCCAAACGAAATCACCGACAATTCTAGGATTCTCTTTTGCCATCTTATAGAATTCACGTTCATCGGCACAGAATGTTTCTGATCCAACAATGATTCTATTTGGATATTTCTTCAAGTCATGCTTATAACGAGCAATTCCGTAGTTATATCCAGCCATATCCATTACTGCAAAAGCATCCTTGGTAGCTTTATCACAACCATGGAGTCTAGCTCCTGCTCTTAAAAATCTCCCACCGAAGAAATTAACAACATTGTTGAAGAATTCACTTCCGACTGCTTTCTTTTTCTTCTTGTTTTTCTTTTCTTCTTGCTCAGCTTTCTTATCGTTATAGAATCCAAATCCGAGTCTAGCCATGTAGTTGAATAAAATATTAACACCAGCTGTGACATAACGAGTCGAGTCTAAACTATGTAACTCGTCAGTTAACATCTTGGCATATTCAACGCCCTTCTTCTTTGCTGTTTCACTAACTTCATTTCCGATAGAATAAATCATTACTGAAGGGTGGTTATAGTCCTTCTCAACCATATCCTTAAGATCTTCCTTCCACCAATCTTTTAGATAAGATACATAGTCATGTCTTGTTTTATGGATGTACCAACAATCGACATATTCATCCATAACGATCATTCCAAGCTTATCACAGGCATCAAGGAAATCTTTAGAGCAAGGATTATGAGCACATCTAATAGCATTGTATCCAACATCTTTTAAAATACGAACTCTTCTTTCTTCAACAAATGGATTTGTAATACAACCAATTAATTGATTATCGCTATGTACACAGCAACCGCTCATTATTGTTCTTATCCCATTCAAGAAGAATCCATTTCCATCCAATTTAATTTGACGAATTCCAAACTTAATATCTTGTGAATCTGTTTCAGTCTCTATATGGGCAGTATACAAATATGGATTATCTAAATTCCATAACTTTGAATTGGTTACTTCAAATTCCAATTCGCCGTTGCCATTGTTTAAATCTATGTTAGATTCAGCTTTTATATCAGATCCATCCAATATTTGAACCTTTGCTCTTTCGCAACCATTAGTTTTAATTTCTACTTTAATCTTTCTAGATTCATAATCTAAAGTCGTGATTCTTATTCCGTTAATAAGAATATGTTTCTTAGGTAAAACATATAACCAAACAGGTCTTATCAATCCACAGCCAGAGTACCAACGTTGATTAGGTTGATCACTGTTATATGCAATAACTTTCAAAACATTATTTCCTAACTTAACTTTATCAGTTAAATCGACATAAAAATTAGTATATCCATAGGGCCTTGAAGCAATCTTCTCATCATTCAAGTACACTTCAGCATTATGGTATACAGATTCGAACTCTAAAATCAAATCATGATCATTAATTTGATCTTCAGTCAATTCAAATTCTTTAATGAATGAATAGTCATGGCAATCCACCCAACAACAATTCTTACCACTAGGTGCATCTGGTTTCCTTTCTTCATAAAACATAGCATCATAAGGAACATCGACAACCTTTGTATCTTCAGGATTGTCTAATCTAGTTACTACCCATTTTTTGTTGAAATCAATCTTTTCCATTTTTCAGTCCTCTATCAAAAAGCATATTGCCTGTAAGCCCTTCTATTGTATAAATTTATCAGTTTTTAACAACAAAAGAGTATAAATTGACCTTAATTGGTAATTCTTTGACTTTAGTTGATTATTGATAAATCCTAAACTTTTCATGGCTTATACTACCATTACTTTTTTAGGTGCGAATTCCAGTCAGTGGCAATGGCTTCTATGGACGACTTTTCAATTGAAAGAACATTGAGAATTTCCTGCT
>FR878790.1:29377-45894 GCA_000434395.1 Clostridium sp. CAG:568
ATTTCCTGCTGAATTATGGAATTTTTTAAGAATTGATAAAAGAGAAAAATTCACAGAGACTATAATATCGAAGCGATATAATACGGGAAATAAAGAATTTCATTTTCCCGTTTGATATCCCCTTCATGTAAGACATACTGCAGTCCGATTTTATTCGAGAATTTCTTTTTGAACTTCTCCAAAGATTTAATCATATATTTCTCGCCGGATTTTGCTTCTATCGGAATCACCTTCTTGTCTTTTCTGATCAAAAAGTCGATGTCCATAAGCATGTTTCCGTTTTTGTCATATTCGACATAAAACACTATTTTATGTCCGTTGATTCTAAGGCACTGTGCAATGACATTTTCGACAAACATGCCCTCATTGACATGAAGTCTATCTGTCAGAATCGCATTATACAAATCATTGTCGATATAATTTCCGTCACCGAAAATCAGATTGATCAATAAACCTGTATCCATCAAATAACATTTCAGTCTTCTATCATCTAGATTCAAAGTCAACGCAGGGCTTGGTTCTGTCGTATTACGGGCAATATTTACAATCATCGCCTCATCCAGCCAACGTAGAGGTCCCTGATATTCTCTTAGCCTTGCATTCTTGTCAAGATGTGAAAAATGAAATTCGTTTGTCTTCGAAGCGGAATCATGTCTCGCCAATTCGGAGGGAATATTATCTAATATGTTTCCGACATATTCACTATTCTCTTCATCCTGCTCTTTGATATCGTTCCGATAAAGATTAAGTATCTCCCGTTTTGCAAAATCAACTCTTTCGAAATCTTTGGTTTTCACATAAACCACTACTGCCTGGGGCATTCCACCAACGCACATATACTCACGGAACTTCCTAAGAATATCTCTGTTCAGTCTTGTTCCAAATGGTACAACTTTCTCATAATGTTCTCGAATAATATCCATCGTAAAGAAATCATCGTTCGCCCAAAGGAACTCTTCAAAATCAAGAGGATACATTTCAACACAATATTCTTCAGAAGGAATCAGTATTTCAGATTTTTTGCTTTTTTTAGTAATCCCGGCAAGCGAGCCTGTTTCAATATAATCATAACGTTTATCTTCAAGAAGAGTTTTCAATGCTTGCCTTGCAGGAGGAAACAACTGTATCTCATCTAAGATAATCAATGATTCACGCGGATATAGTTTGGTTTTATACTGCATTTGGATGACATTGAAAAAATAATCAAGATCCATAAGTCCATTAACAAATAAATCTCGGATTGTATCATTGGTGCGTTGAAAGTTGATAGTAATAAAAGACTTATATTCTTTCTTTCCGAATTCCTCGGCAATCGTCGTTTTTCCGACTCGACGAGCACCTTTCAGAAACAAAACATAATCAGGGGCATATTTTTCCTTCCATTCCAAAAGCTTATTATAGATTTTTCTTTTCAAAACAATTTTTTGTTCCATGCTAGGTCCCCCTTCCCCCGTTAGTTTATCATAAATCTAAAGGGAAAAAAATAATTCATCACAAAATCTTGTGGTTTTGGATGCCTCTTTATCACAAAATCTTGTAAATTTTGATGGACAGTCTTCACATTTTCTTATATTCTGACATTGGAAAAGTGTATTTTTTAGCAATCAAAAGTTATGGAAAAGTGTAATTTTCATTCAGTAAAAACTATGGAAAAGTGTTATCTGATCAAGGACAATGACAATCTATCCATATTGCTAATAGAGATAAAATCAGGAAGAGATTATACTAATTATCGGGCTCTTCCTAAAATCATCAACAATCAGAATTATCCGATTCAAAAAGGAAGGAATCAAAGGACATCATATCAATTTACTCATCATAAGAAAAGATGGAATTATACATATGTGCGAGATGAAATACTCTAATTCTCTCTATACAATCACTAAAACAGATATCGATGATTGGCAAAAAAGAGTAGATGATTTCCTCCATGTTTCTAAGACAAAATATTCCATAAATTTCACTTTGATTACTCCTTATAGAGTTAAAGAAAACGAAAACTCGGCATGGATTTCTAAAGTAATCACTTTATATGATTTGATGAAATAAGAGAATGTTCGCTCATAAAAATGTGAAATATGCATTAAATTCGCTCATAAAAGTGTAAATTTCTTCTAAAGTTCGCTCATAAAAGTGTAAAATATGCACAAAATTCGCTCATAAAAGTGTAAATTCAATCTAATTTTGTTATACTTGTATAGAGGCTTGGATTAATGAGTGAAATTTATTTAAAGAGAAAAATAGATAGTTTTCTACTAAATTGGAAAGAAAGCAAAGATAAACTTCCATTAATAATTAAAGGAGCTCGTCAAATAGGAAAAACTGAGTCTATTCTTCATTTTGCTAAGGAAGCAAAATACAAAAGTATTATCAATATCAATTTTGCCGAAGAGCCAAAATATAAAGCAATATTAAGTAAAGGCTATAGTGTAAAAGATGTGATTGAAGAAATCTCAATTTTAGATCCATCAAAGAAGTTTATTCCACATGACACATTATTATTCTTTGATGAAATTACTGAATTTCCAGACATAGCAACCACTTTAAAGTTTTTTAAATTAGACAATAAATTCGATGTCATTTGCAGTGGTTCAATGCTAGGCACAAATTATAAAAAAATACAAAGCAATAGTGTTGGATATAAAATAGACTATCAAATGAATTCCTTGGATTTCGAAGAATTTCTTTGGGCTTCTGGTTATGATAGTTCTATGATTGATAGAATCTTAAATAAAATGATTCTTCAAGAGCCTTTTTCAGAAGCCGAGATGTTAACCTTTAAGAATTTATTTATGACATTTTCTATATTGGGAGGAATGCCTGCTGTTTTAAAGCAATATATAAAAAATAAATCATTTGAAAATTCTTTATTTACTCAACATCAAATAATCCAGGACTATAAAGAAGATATTAGAAAATATGCGACAGGTTTAGATCAAACAAGAATTATGAATACATTTAATAGCATACCCTCACAATTAGCTAAGGAAAACAAGAAATTTCAAATATCAAAAATAGAGCATGGTGCTAGATTCAAAGACTATAGGGGATGTGCAGAATGGCTTAATGACGCTGGAATTATAAATATTTGTTACTGCCTAAATTCAGTGGATCTACCACTTTCAGGAAATATAGACATAGACAAATATAAATTATATTTCTCAGATACGGGATTATTAATTTCTCTTTTAGATGAAGAAGCTCAAGAGGATCTAAGAGCAAATAAGAATTTGGGAGTTTATAAGGGTGCAATATATGAAAATATGGTGGCTGATGCATTAAATAAAGAAGGATACAGCCTTTATTACTACAAAAGGCAAGATAGTACATTAGAAGAAGACTTCTTTATAAGAACCGCTAAAAGCCTAGTACCTTTAGAAGTAAAATCAAAAGATGGAAGATCTAAGTCCCTAAGAACATTGATTGATTCAGCTAATTACCCTGATATAAGATTTGGAATTAAACTATCAGCAAATAATATAGGACATGAAAAGAAGATATATTCCTTTCCTTATTTTTGCACCTTTTTATTAAAAAGATTCATAAAAAAATTTAATCCAATAGAAGAACAAGACTAAACTAATTTAAAATTTAATTTTTTATAATATATATAAGTCAATAGTTAATAGCAATTTAATAGCAAAAAAAGAACTGCATTTAAGCAGTTCTTTTCTTATTTAACAACTTTATTAAGCTTCTACCTTTTTGCTATAGAACATAGGAACAAATGCAGCAACAGCACTAGCAATCATAGCTAAAGCATAGAATACTACACCGACTATTCCAACGTTCAATGCACTCTCTTCAGCTGCAGGGTAGTTGACAGGAATGAAGTAAACATCAGCAGCTAATGAGACTCTGTCATTGATGAATAGACAGCAAGACACAGCGAAGAGAACACCGATAGCAATCAATATAACATCATTGACAACTCCGTTGAACATCTCCAATTTATCATGTAAAGTAAGTTCAAGAACAATGAGAAGTAATGCAACTATAGTCAAGGCTATCAACAAAGCATCGACTGGTTGTCCGGCTAAGAATCCAGTTGTGGAATTCACTAAGTAGATAATGAATCCGACCAATCCAAGAACGAAGCTAGCTAGCAAACTATAACTTGCTACTGTTTGTTTTTTGAAGAAGACTGACATAATTATTTCTCCTCCTTTTTCTTAGAATGAGATATATCTAATCCCAAGAAGACACCATAAGAAACTAAGGAAGCCAATGTGAGAACACCGAAGATTGAAATCAATGAAATATAAGTTGCTCTCCAAGGAGTGATCAACTCAACACGTTTGGATGAGGAGTTGACACCATTCATAGCATTAGAGTTAGCTAATGCATACAAGATGTAATGAGCATTTTGCTTGATAGCCAAAGCCATATTACGATCTTTTCCTAAAGTCTCAGCATTCCAGTAATCTAGTGAAGGTTTACCGAATCCACAGAAAGCACAGGTTCCAGCAAGGATAGACTCCTTAGGAGCAGCCTTAGGTGATACACCGGTGAAGTCAGTGACATTGTATCCTTTGAATCCCCACTCATTACGCATAATATCGACCATGACGGCTTTGTTTGCACTAGAAGCTACTGAACCGATTCTATTGTAAGAAGTCATGACTCCCAAAGCACCGGTAGTAAATGTATTTTTCTTAGACTCGTCATTCTTGAAGGAAGCTGATTTTCCTTTTCCTTCAAAAGCTTGTTGCAAGTTTCTAAGCTCTAATTCACGAGCTTTTTGCTCATTCATGAAAGTACAGACACCACTACGATTGATTTCTTGATCATTGAATGCAGCATGTTTAATGTTGACCAAGCAGCCTTTAGATTGAGCACCTTGGACCATATTGCTTCCAATGTATCCAGAAAGAATAGGATCTTCTGATAAGTATTCTCCACCTCTTCCGTTGTATCCGTTACGATGAATGTTCATAGCAGGACCAATCATGATAGGAAGATTGAAGATAAGTGAAGTTTCACCGATGATCAACTCACCATCTTCGAAGCAAAGCTCCTTATTCCAAGAATAAGCTAAGTTCTCTTGAGAAGCTGTGACTCTAGTTCCGAGAGCTCCATATTCAGAGGTTGCAGCATCAGCCCAAGCTTGTCCACGATACATACCTTTATTGAATGAGTAAGAATCTGATCCGCCAGGACCGTCATCAGCCTTATGTCCGACATATCCAACTGAATCGATCTTCTGAATGTTGTGGAAGGCGTTAGATGCAAAGTCGAGGAAGTCATCAATAGTTAATTTGTTGAGCAATTCATCCCAACGAGGATCATCATAAGAAGCACCTTTCATATCGTTGAGTGTCAACTTAGAAGTAGTATCGCCCCAAACGATATCGGAGACATCATCATTTGTACTCAAGGCGATGAAATCGTTCTTCAACAAAGTCTTCATTCTATCGGTAGGTACAAGTCCAGAGTAAGTCTTGGGATAAGTGCCATTCCAGTCTGAGCGAGACAAGTAAGTGACAGTATTAGGCATGAATGAATTCAAATCCATGGAATAGTCACCATCAGACAACTTGTTAGTTATAGCTGTTCCGTTGTCGGAAACAGAGAATGTATCCTTATCAAATGCATCATTGGTCCAAGTCTTGACGTTGGATGTATCACCGACAGAAGTCATTCCGCTGGTAACAGTGAATCCCTTGGCGGCTAAGACATTGTTCAAAGCCTCATGAGAATCATCACCTACAGTGAAATAATAATCTCCATCGTCAAGAATGAATGTCTTGGCGTTGGTGTAGTCATAAGAAGTGAGATTCGCCATATCGATATCGACAGTGATGGTTTGTTTCTCACCAGGTTGTAATAATTTAGTCTTTTCAAAGTTAACTAATTGAATTGCACTCTTTTCGACATTGTTGGTCTTATCATAGGTTGTATAAGGAACTGAAGCATAAAGTTGAATAGCTTTCTTTCCGGCTACATCACCAGTATTTTCTACAGTGACTTTAGCTGTTCCACTCTTCTTATTACCCATGATTTGGAGGTCATCCAAAGTGGTCTTAAATGTAGTGTAAGACAATCCATATCCGAATGGATAGTTGACTTCATCAGCATACTTCCAAGTACCATCAGCTGTTGCTAATGTTCCATCAGAATTGACATAAGTTCCAGCCTTAGCGGTTGCAGCGTTATTAACTCCAGCAACTATATCCGCATAACGAGTCTCATAGTATCTATATCCAGTATAAATTCCTTCAGCTTCAACCAAATAGGAATTGACGTTATCAGCAGAAGTGAAGTCGTCAGGATCAGCCCAAGGAATGTTTCCAAAATTCTGCATGGATGGACTATCAGAATTATTGGTAGGATATATATCGCCTAAATAAGCACTGGGATTAACTTCACCCTTAAGCATCTTGGCAACACTATAGAATCCATATACTCCAGGATGTCCAACCCACATGATTGCATCGATAGAATCATCATTGGAAAGATTCTTGAACTCCATTACATTGGTTGCATTGATAAGAACGATAACTTTCTTGAACTTTCCATCAGCCTTACCTTTTTTAGCTTCGTTGATAATGGCCATCTCATCATCAGAAAGGCCCATGATGTTGCCAGTTGTTGTATGAAGTCCATCATCCATTCCTTCAGCACCATCATTATAATTCTTGCTTTCACCTGCAGGTCTACCGACAACGACGATAGCTGCATCTCCATAAGAAGCATAATCTTCATCATAATCAGATGCCAATCCACGAAGTTCTGTTGGAGATAACTCAGGGATATTTGTGGTAGTGGTTATTTCTTTGTACTCAGGAGGAACAGCACCGAATCCACTACCACCCCATGTTAAGTTTTCGCAATACTTCTTGTAAGCTGCTAATGTCTTGGGATTTAATTCAAATCCTGATTTTTGGAAGGCTTCAGTAATCGTATTTCCGCTATCAATACTAGCTTTATCTGGGATAGAACCACCACTGTTGCCATAAACAGCTGCATAACTTCTAAGTCCAAGCATTGTGACCTTGGGGGTAGATTCGGTCAAAGGCAATGCCTTGTCCTTGTTCTTCAATAATACAGCTGTTTCTTCAGATGAACGAAGTCCAAATTCTTTGTATCCTTCAAAAGCGTCTTTTGCACTTTTGAATTGTGAATCGTAATTCCAAGCATCTTCAGCATTCTCAGATTCCTCAGTGACAATCTTAGAGCTGACCGTTTTGAAAGTCTGGTCCATTCCATCGCGGTAGAACTCCATAACGTTTGCAGAGACAATAGAAGCTGAGAGTAAGAATGTTGACACAATAGTCAAACCACGAAATAGTGATTTCTTTGACATACTTTTAATACCTCTTTAAATTGTAAGTTTTAATTCATTAAGTCAGTTACTAATTTATTTGGTTATCGATAAATCCAAATATTAATTAATTTAATGAATTTGATTCGAAGCTTCGATAAATCTAATCCAAATGGCCGGTAAAGATAGGATTTATCGGAAGCACTTACACATTAAAATAAAAACGAGCCTTTGATGGCTCAAATGACTTAACTTGTATTCTAATTTGACTTAACTTGTACACGCTTACACAGGCATTAAGATATTAACTGAGAATATATTTTCCTTATAGGAGAAGGTGACATTACCATTGTATTTCTGTGCAATATACATGATCGACTTAGTTCCAAAGCCATGTTTTGACTTATCTTCTTTATCAGTTTGAGGAACACCATTAACAAACTTAATATCCTTGCTACAATAATTTTCCATATGTATACATATGAAATTACCTTTTATATTTGCATTTAATTTAATTATTCTATTTTCCTCATCTTCTTTTTCCACTGCTTCAACTGCATTATCTAATAAGTTAGCAAATAAGGCTGTAGCATCCATAGGATCCATCTTTTGAAACGGAACCCCATCACAAATATATGTAAATTTTATATGCTTTGAGGTACAAAGAAGGCTTTTTTGAGTCAAAACTATATCTAGAACATCATTTCCTGTCTTTGCTATATCGTTATAAATATCTATAGATTTAGACATTTCATCAATATATGAACTTTGCTCAGCTTGATTGAGATTCTTCAAAACTGATATTTGATTCTTCATATCATGAGCTTTCATATTTATGATATCTATTGTTTCTTTAGCTAGTTTTTGCTGATTAGCTTTCTCTTCAATCAGGCTTTGAAGCATTCTATTATTTTGCTCTAATTCTATCTGTTTCTTTTGATTATCGCTAAGCTTAAATGCTCCGGATACGACTAAAATAGCTAATAATGAAGATACAATACTATAAAGTCTAAGGATATAATCCCAATTCTTTACTTTTTCGCTTAAGATTAAAGATACAACCAATACTACTAGTGTAGCTATCATCGTAGAAGGACTGATTATATCGAAATCAATAAACACCTTTCTCTTCCAAATGATTAAGAAAGTGGTGAAATAAAAAACAAAGAGGAAGGATAAATAATACGCTATTGCACCAGCACGTGATAAAACATCTTCGTTCGGATATGCTAATTCAAAAAACAGCTCCATAGTATTCCACGTCAAATGCTGCAAGGCATATCCTGTTATCGTGCAAACAAATATCATAGAAGGTTTCTTATATAGGAAGAATCCAACTATCAAGATGGATAAAAACACAACAGAATAAGACCAGTTAAAATCCAAGAATTTCAATGTCGGTAAAAAATAAAAACCACATCCAGCAACAGCAGCAATTAATAATCTCCACCAATAATACTTTCTTCTTTGACCATTGAACATGAAAATAAACTGAGCAATCAAAAACTCAAGATAAAGATTATAAAAATGAGCAAATAATATCTTACCTATCATTTATAGTTATATCTCCATTCATAAAAGACGTGAATGCATCTATAAAGTCTTTCTTTCTATTTCTAGAGAACAACACTGATGTTCCATCTTGAAGAATCACATCTTCTTTTCTAATCTCTTTGACATAAGAAAGATTAACAATTGAATAATTGTTAATTCTAGCAAACATAGAATTATCAAGCTTTTCGCTTATTGCTTGAAGAGATCCTCTAAATTTGAATTCAGGATTATCTTTTAAATTGGTCTTAATTATTAAATCGTGATGGAATATTTCAATACTAATAATATTTTTGAATGAAAGTCTAATAGTAGTTCCTTTAGTAGAAACCCAAATAAAATCATTTCCTTTTCTATTAGTGTTTCTTTTAATTTTGTCTATTTCAAACTTAAAATCCATATATTCAATTGGCTTTAATAAAAAGTCTAGTGCTTGTACTTTATATCCTTGAATAGCAAATTGAGATAGATTAGTAACAAAAATAATTATTACATCCGAATCCTTTTCTCTGATTTTCTTACTAGTTTCCAGTCCGTCGATCATAGGCATATCAATATCCATAAAGATTGCGTCTAGTTCTTTGGGATAATCGGTGATAGCGTCAATTCCATTTTGAAAGAATACAGCCTCTATTCTTTCTTTTGTAGATTCTTGATATTTAGAGATATATTCCTTATATACTTGAATATCTTTTTCTTCGTTCTCCACTACTGCAATTTTCATAATAATTAAAATTTGATTAAATCTTAAGGCTTTAGATTAAGTCAGTTAATTCAAATCAAGCCTCCTATACGTATTTTATGTAAGTGCTATACTAAAAGTCAATAACAAAGAAATTCACATAAAACAATATCATTATCCTTTAACAAATTGGAATCCATAGTAAAAGCAAATAAAAGAGAGTGGTGATTAACCACCCTCAATTTCATCAAGTTTTTCTTCCTTATTAGTCTCTGCTTAAAACAAATCTTTTAATCATCAACCATCCGAATGGAATTAGAACTAACAAGGAAGCTGCCGCTGTGAAATATGCACCATTGAAGGCATAATCATATTGTTTAATACATATCCAAAAATGCACTTCTATTCCGTTCTAAGACACTTAACAGGATTTCTCTTCGCTGCGCTTTTCGAGGGTGAAAGACCAGCTACATAAGTCAACAATGATGAAACAACTATCAATAGCAAGGCATATAGAGGATTCAAAGCAGCAATATTGCCTATTGCGTATCCCGGGAATGCTAAATTAATGCCTATATTAATAGGAATAGATATGAGATACGTTAAGGCCACTCCAAGAACACCAGCAATAAATCCTATAGCTAAAGATTCCATCTTAAACAATCTTCCGACATCTTTCTTTCTAGCACCTACGGATCTCAATATTCCTATTTCTTTAGTTCTTTCAAGAACGGATACATAAATAATAATTCCTATCATCACTGAAGAAACAACTAATGAAATAGAAGCAAAGCAAATAAGAACGATAGAGATCACATTGACCAAAGTACTTAGTGATTCGGAAACTATTGCAGATACATCTGTATAAATTATCTTCTCTGACGATTTCAATTCAGTACCATCGGCTTTCTTGGTAGTGTTATATAAATCTAAGTAGGCTAATAACTGCTCTTTCGTTTTAAAATCGACAGGATAAATAGTTATACTTCCAACACTAGTATCAGTTCCTATAGACTTTCTAGAATTAGAATAATTACTAATATTGCTATACTTGGCTGGAGCTTTAGTGGTGTTATCTAGACTAAGAATATTATATGCTTGGAAAGTATCTTTAAAATTTATTGAAGATATATTTCCATTGATGAAATCATTGAGATCGATATTGTCAAGTTGAGCGGCTAAGCTTTCTAAGTTGATAAAGAAATAATCTTTATCATTTTTCTTTGCAATATTAGATTTACCCGCATCCATCAAAGCATCTTCGGTTAGCGATGGTAAATAATAAACACCATCTCCTAAAATTCCCATAGTTTTAGATTCTTTCTTTCTAAGAATTCCAACAATTTTAATGGTTTGAGATTTATCATCAATAAAGGAAGACTTCAACTGATCATTAGTTTTTGGCTTTGAATAGGTGGGCAATTGATAATTAATTAAGTTGATTTCACCACCCAATTCTTCTTCAAGTTGAATTTTATTGGAAGAGATGAAATCCGCAATTAATTTTGCTTTTTGTGTATTATCTACTTGAGCTCTAACTTGAACTAATAAAGCTGTTAATTTTATAGTCATGCTTGTTGATAATTTAGCATTTTCAACAGGAATGAAGAAGTTTATAAGTTCTTTAGCAAGCGTATTATTATCAACATTTGTATCATTAGATTGTATTGAAGATAAGAATTTTAATAATTTAGGAAATGAATATGGATTATCTTGATTACCTTCACCAGCACCTCTAAGACCTATCCCATAGAATGTGGATGAATCAGCGTCGATTTCATTTTCAGTGTAATAGACATCATTAGGAACTAATTTAAATTCCATACCATTAAAAGTCTCTGTATTAATAGTTTTATAAGTTCCATCTGAATTCTTGAATTCATTAGGATTAATTCCTAATGCTTTTAATGTGTTTGTAGAAATCCCATTATATTTATCGACTGTTATTACGACTTCATTTTTGTTTTGAGGAAATCTTCCGCCAGGTAATAAATCATAATAACTCTCTATATATTGTTCATCTCCCGGCAACTCAGACCAATAGCTAGATGAAGAAGAAGCTAAAGAGGAAATTACAGATGATGAAGATGTATTGATAGAAGTATATTTATCATTTCCATCATCATCTTTGGATTTAGCAATTACATTCGCTGAAATAGAATAATTATTTTGTATAGATGCATATAAGCTCTTATCAAGTCCAGCCCATTTTCTACCATACGAATCTGTTCCACCCATCAAGAACGATTCATAATAATCAGAAGTTAGGTCATTCATATGAAGCATAGTTTGAGTAGGCTCAACTATAGTAACATCATCTGAATTTGGATATTCCTCATATTGATCATATGTATTCTGCTTCGACTTCATTTCGGAAGCAGATGCGAGTCCATAACCTTCTACTGAAATAGGAAACTGGGCCAAAGTTTGGGTCTCTGTTCTATTGACATAGTCCGAAAAACCTCCGGATATAGCTAAGACTAACCCGACTCCAATTATTCCAAATGATGAAGCCAAAGCTGTTACAAATGTTCTTCCTTTCTTTGTTAATAAGTTCTTCAAAGACATTTTCATAGCTGTGAAGAAACTCATCTTTGACTTCTTTTCTTTCTTTTTTTCTTTGCTACTCTCTTTCTTATCTTTTTCTTCGTTTACCTCATCATAATACTCTTGTCTTTTTGCTTCTTGAATCTCACTTTCAGCTAATGGTCTAGGAGCTTTACTATTAAAAGCCGAAGGCTTTACTACCTCTTCTTTTTTGTCTTCATCACAAGGAGCTGAATCATCAACGACTAGCCCATCATTCATCCTAATAATTCTATCCGCATATTTATAAGCCAATTCTTCATTATGAGTGACCATGATGACCAAATGTTCTTTGGAAATGTCATGAAGTATATCTATAACTTGAGTAGATGTTTCAGAATCCAAAGCTCCAGTAGGTTCATCAGCTAAAATGATAGACGGATTTGAAACTATAGCTCTAGCTATTGCAACACGTTGCTGTTGACCACCAGATAATTGATTCGGCTTTTTCTTTGCTTGATTTTCTAGTCCTACTTGTTTTAGAGCCTCCATAGCTCTTTCTTTCTTCTCTTTCACAGGGATTCCAGATAATGTCAAAGCCAACTCTGTGTTTTCCAAGATAGAAAGATGGGGAATCAAATTGTAAGATTGAAATATTATTCCTATCTTTTTATTACGATAATTATCCCAATCTCTATCCTTATATTGTTTTGTTGACTTTCCATCGATTATCAAATCACCCTTTGTATATCTGTCCAATCCAGAAATAATGTTTAACAAAGTTGTTTTTCCACAACCCGAAGGACCTAAAATAGCAGCAAATCCCTTCTCTCCAAAAGATAAGGATATTCCTTTTAAAGCCGTTGTTTTTAAATCTTTATCAACAATATAATCTTTCTTTATATTAACCAGTTTTAACATATTCACCTCCCTTCTATTCTTTATATAATTTATACGCTAAATATTAGCTATTTTTATCAACTTTTTTCTAGTTCTTTTGGGTATTATTTCACATTATTTAGATTTCTTTCTTGGATTTGTTTTTTTCTTACCCACTTAATCTATAATTGTCCTTGCAAACCCATACATTAGGAGTAAAAAACATCTATGAACCAAGAAATTGTAGATTCCATCACTAAGAAATTTGAAGAACTTTATGGTGACACTACAGGAGCAAAAATATACTTTGCTCCCGGACGTGTTAACCTTATCGGCGAGCATGTAGATTATCTAGGTGGACATGTCTTCCCTTGTGCCTTAACAATAGGAACATACATGATAGTAAAGCCTAGAACCGACAGCACCATCCGTTTCTTTTCTATCAACATCAAACCTGAAAGAAAATACGAAGACAAGCTCGAGAACATTTTCTCCCATGAGAATCCTGACAAACAATATGTAAAAACTTTAGGATGGACTGCTTATCCTAAAGGCGTTATTTGGGCATTCAACAAAGCTAGAAAATTAAGAGCCACCCACGGTTTTGATGCTGTTGTCGGTGGCGATATTCCTGCCGGTTCAGGTTTATCCTCATCTGCTTCACTCGAAGTATTGATGGGATATGTCCTTAGAGATATGTTCAATTGGACAACAATCACCAATATTGATCTTGCTAAAATCGGCAAATACTCCGAGAACAATTTCAATGGTGTAAATTGTGGAATAATGGATCAATTCGCATCAGCTATGGGAAAGAAAGATTGTGCAATCTTCCTCGATACTAGCTCACTTGAATTCGTCTATGCACCTATCAAATTAAACGGTGCAAAAATAGTAGTCACAAATACAAACAAACCTCACTCATTAGCTGACTCTAAATACAATGAACGTCGTGCACAAGCAGAAGAAGCTTTCAAAGACTTAAAGACAGTCAAACCTGAGTTGGAAAATCTTTGTGATTTACAATTGGAAGATTTCTATCAATTAGGCACTGCTATTAAAAATCCTACTTGTTGGAGAAGAGCAAAACATGCTATATCCGAAAATGAGAGAACACTCAAAGCTGTTGAAGTCTTAAAGCAAGGCAAGATTGATAACTTCGGCGATTTGATGAATGAAGCAGGTGCTTCTATTCGTTATGACTATGAAGCAACATGTTATGAGCAAGATGTCTTAGTAGATGCTTCAAGAGTTCAAAATGGAGTCATAGGTGTTCGTATGACTGGCGGTGGATGGGGCGGATGTATCGTCGCCTTGGTCAAGGACGAGTTCATCGATTCATATAAGCAAAATGTCGCTAAGATTTACTGCGAAAGAACTCAATATAAACCTTCGTTCTATGTAGTCTCTGTCGGTGATGGTCCTAGTGTAGTAAAAGTTCTTTAGAAAACTTAAATCAGGAAAGAAAAAATAAAATGATAGATCAATCAATTAAAAAGCTCGTCACTTATGCATTAGAGAAAAAATTAATTAAAGAAGATGATAAGATTTATTGCACAAACTCTTTGCTAGCAATCCTTGGACTAGATGAATACAATGAACCAGAAGAGGAATACAAAAATGTAAATTTAGAATCGACTTTAAAAGAGATTCTAGACTTTGCTTTTGAAAAGAATTTATTCCCTGAAAATACTACCGTTTATAGAGATTTATTCGATACAAAAGTCATGTCCGTCTTCGTGGATAGACCTTCAAATGTAATTAAAGAATTCAACACTAAATATAGAACTTCTCCAAAGAAAGCTACCGATTGGTTCTACAAGTTCTCTCAAGACACTGACTATATCCGTGCCTATAGAGTCAAGAAGGACTTAAAGTGGAAAACTGCCACACCTTATGGTGATTTAGATATAACAATCAACCTTTCAAAGCCTGAAAAAGATCCTAAAGCTATAGCAGCTGCAAAATTGATGAAACAATCTTCTTATCCTAAATGCCAGCTCTGTCCTTCAAACGAAGGATATGCTGGAAGATTGAATCATCCTGCAAGAGAAACTATTAGAATTATTCCTTTTGAATTATCAGGAAAGAAATATTTCTTTCAATATTCTCCATATTCTTATTTCAACGAACACGCAATCGTATTCAACAGCGAGCATGTCCCTATGGCAATCAACCACGATTGCTTCGAACACCTATTAGGCTTCGTTGAAAAGTTCCCTCATTATATTCTCGGATCAAATGCCGATCTTCCTATTGTCGGCGGCTCTATCTTGACTCATGATCACTACCAAGGTGGAAACTACATCTTCCCGATGTTTAAAGCTCCGATAGAAGAAGAAATCGTATTTACCAATTACACCGATGTAAAAGCTGGATATGTAAAATGGCCTTTGTCTGATATTAGGTTGTCATCAAGAGATCCTAAGAGATTGATTGCATTAGCAGATAAGATTTTAAGAGTATGGCGTGGATACACCGACGAACAATCATTCATATATGCAGAAACTAATGGTGAACCTCATAACACTATCACTCCTATAGCACATAAAGTCAAAGATCAATACGTATTAGAATTAGTATTAAGAAACAACATCACTACTGATCAATATCCTTTAGGTCTCTACCATCCTCATCAAGAATTATGGCATATCAAGAAGGAAAACATCGGATTGATTGAGGTTATGGGATTAGCTGTTCTACCTTCAAGATTGAATAAAGAATTAGCAAAACTTGAAGACGAATTAGTGAATAACATCGACCCTGCATCTGATCCATTGACAGAAAAACATGCAGACTGGGCTAAGCATATCAAAGAAAAATATTCAGATATAAACTCTTCTAATGTAAAGGAAGTTGTCGAAAGAGAAACTGGATTAGTATTCGCTAGATGTCTCGAAGATGCCGGTGTTTATAAGCAAAACGAAGCTGGATTAGAAGGCTTCAATAGATTTGTTGAAAGAGTTAATAAAGAGCCTGAAATCATAAAGTAAAGAGGTGATATAAATGCCTTTTATTAGAATAACAACAAACAAATCCTTGTCCCTTAAGGACAAGACAGATTTAAAAACTGGTCTAGGTCAATTAATAACCACTCTCCATAAAACTGAAGACTGGTTGATGATTGCATTCGACAATGTCGAATCTGATTCAATGTATTTCAAAGGTTCAAACGAATATAGTGCCATAGTAGAAATCAGCGTCTATGGAACAATATCAAAAAATGACTTTGACCCGATGACAAGAAAAACTACTGACTTATTATCTAGAACAATTAAAATTGATCTAGATAGAATCTATATAAATTATAGAGAAGTCGATCATTGGGGATTAGGCGGAAGTAATTTCTAAAAACTCTAGCTAAAAATTTTCCTTATAAAGTGGATACGCTGTGTACCCAATTTTTTGGACCAACTTTATCTAGATCCTATCAAAGAGTTGATGAATTGGGAAGGGCCTAACAAGGCGATTTCCAATTCAGGTACTCTTTGATATCATATTGTTACAGCGGGTTCAATATTAGGGGTAAGCATGCTATGTTTGATTTTAAGAATGTATTTGTGCTTAATAATAAGGATAAAGGAGAAAATAAATAAACTCTCTAGTGCACGTGAG
>FR878791.1:0-1972 GCA_000434395.1 Clostridium sp. CAG:568
CAGCCTCTTTTTGGTTTAATCGTGAATATATTCACTAATATTTGAATCTAAATCATTAAGTTCTTTTTGGATGTCTTTATTAGAACTATAATATATTCTCTAATATTTGAATCTAAATCCTTAAGTTCTTTTTGGATGTCTTTATTGGTACTATCCAAGATATCCTTTTTAAGGAAGATCTTGCCATTATCTATTTCTATAAAATCATTGGAATTTGCTCTTATATAAAGCGCTGTCTCTCTAGAGAATCCTATCCTCTGAAGGAAGATTATCACCGGCTCATGAGTTCCAAACTCGATGAATTCATACCAGTCATTGTTGAAGCTCTTCTGATTTGTGAATTCCTTGTATATATTCGAAAACTTGAGGAAATAATTTGATAGCTTGAAAAGGATGATTCCCTCGATATCTTTTAATGTGTTCGATATCAAGTAGTCAACCTGCCTTTTTGTTGCATGATATAGTTCTTCTTTGTGGTTTATTTTGATAGTTTTCCCCCACCTTTTATTGTTGTAATAATCAATTCTGCTATCAACTATATATCTCAGCCCAGAGCCCATAATCCAATGTAAGAGAACAACGGCATATTGAGATATGCTGTTTCCTCTTCCGAGGTCATCTCTCTCATATACTTTCCACAAGAATACATCGCTTAGTTTTTTTAAAAAATCGAGAACTATTTCATAACTAGCTTTGTCATCGTTTAGGGTGCTGATGTCGGGATAATGAAGCCCATCCTTAAATATAGCTTCTCTAAGTCTTCTATCCTGAATGAAGTTGACGTTGATATCATCTTCCTGCTTTATATTTTGAGTGAGCTTAAATAAGTCTTCCTTCTTTATATTTCCATCTGATGTTAGTCGCTTTTCCACTTCCTTCGAGAAATAAGTATCCGTTCTTTCAGCGATGTCTTTGGCATAGATTAGAGAGAGCTTTTGGACTAGTAAATCGCCATCTTTGATCGAATCGGAATAGGGGAGTTCTCCCTTTGCAAAGGAGGAGACTATGGCCTTTGAGTTCTCAGGAGTAAGTACCTTTTCCAGAGATAATTCTTGGTCCTCTGCTTTAGATTGAGCCAGCTCTTCCATCCTTTTAGACGTCTTTTCATTTTCACTGACAAGAAACACATTTCCGTAGCTGGTGGTGCTTATTCGTCCAACTCTGCCAGCTAAATTCTTAAATTCTATGGAAGTCATATTAGACTGACCATTCTTGATTGAGGTCACAAAGAGGTTATTTGCTGGCAAATTGACTCCTTCAATGAGCGTGCTTGTGCAGAAAAGAAACCTAATAGCTCCGCTCTTATATAGTGCTTCGAGCCTAGCTCTCAGTGTCGGTGGCAAGTAACCTGTGTGGAAAGCTACCCCTTTTTTTATTAGACGGCATAACGAGAATCTCCGCGTTATGCCTTTTTCTATGTCTATAGAAAGGTCCTCTAATTCATCCTTCTGCTTTTGCGTAAGCAAAATTCTGTTACCGTATCCTTCATACATCTCTTGAGCTAATTCGCTGGCTGTATCAACACTGTTCACATATACGATGGACTGCTGATTATCCTTGGTCAATCTAAAGACATAATCAACCAATGTGCAATCATTATCAGTGATATTCTCTCTGGGGAGTTGAACGGCTGTGCGGGAGAAGTCATTCCAGATCGAAAAACTCTTTGATTCTTGATTTATATAAAACTTGAATTGAGATACTGGGGAGAATTGGCTTCTATAGGATTTGCCATCATCTCCCCCGTACAGTTTGGAATAGATGTCAGGGTTTGGTATGTTGGGTGAAGAGAAGATAATGTGGGTCTTATCTGAATTCTTGGATAGAAGCGAAATATCTTTATAGTAGAAGGAACTTCTAGGATCTTTCTCTGAGATCTTGTGAGCTTCATCGAAGAACACATAATCAAGGATGATTTCTCTGTATTTTATGAGGAAATACATCAATCTCTCTGGAGTCATGACCAATATGA
>FR878791.1:1979-5102 GCA_000434395.1 Clostridium sp. CAG:568
GGAGTCATGACCAATATGAAATTGTGTTCTGCCTCCAGCTGAAGATCATTGGCTGATGAGATAACTCGATAATTCTTTTCAAGAATCTCATTTTTGAATTCACGGATGACTTCTCCCTTCAATTCATTTATTAAAGCTTTTGTAGGAACGATGATAGCGAAGTTACCATCGTGTCCCTCATCTATCCTCTGCTTGATGAAGGTGGTCATCAAGAAGGTCTTTCCCATCGAGGTTGGCCCAGAATAGCTGAAGCTTCTATTTTTGAACCCATCGTAGGCTATTTTCTGAGGAAGCAGAAAGAACTTCCCCTTTTCTCCAGGGATCTCAAGGCTGCCCATCTTTATTTTTTCACCGATGAGACGAAGAAGACCATAGTTTTTTTCCTCTTCGCTTAATCCCATATTCTTTCTGACTGGATAATTTGAAAGAGATGAAAGAACACTATCGCTAACTAAATCGACATCTTTTCTATTAGGAAGCAGGCACTTGAGCATATAGATTATTTCTTGCGCTAATGAGTGGTAATGCTCAGAATCGTCAGATTCATTGGGAACTTTTGAAAATATGTCAGCAATGCGGAGGCATAAGCCGATTTCGTCCTCTGAAATATCAATGGTAGATTCATTTAGAACTTGTTCGCCATATTTCCTAAAAAGAGTATCAATTGCAGATTTGGCATCAGCGTTCTTTGAGATGTTGTCAAGTATTCGATCAATCAATGTCATGTTTACATTCCCTCCTTTGGTAACCCCAAAACATCCTTAAGTATCCTCTGGGGATCCTCGTCAGCATCATTGAATGGGACGAGGTAGATATCTATCTCTCTCATTGTCATTTTTGAATCGCTTTGGATTTCTGATTCAAGGTATTGGACGCATTCTGCCATATCTTTCTCTATCTGCTCTTTCAAAGAACCGTGAGAACTATCAAAGCTATAGCCGATGAACAAGGTGTAACCATATTTGGCACTGTTACTATCACCATTGAGCAGAAATTCGGTCAGTTTCGATGCTGTTTCTTCATCTGTTGTCTGCTTAAGCAGTGCAGGAGAGAGAAGTCCCTTCACGGCGCTCTTTTCCCTCGCCATGATTTTTGACCTTTCAATACATTCCTTGACCGCATCACTGAGCTTCGTTTGCATTGAAGAGGAGGTCATTATTAGGATGAGCCTATCATCTCTAAGCTGAAAATGCATGCCGTAATTTCCAATGTATTCATTCGTTAGGTCCTTTTTAAGGACTTCATAATTAGTGAGGATTTTCGGATATCCTTTTAGTCCTTCGCAGAAGGAAAAAACGAGTATATCTCCCATTTCTTTGGAGAAATCGTATTTCTTCTCATGAACTATTTTTGAGATGTCGGCATTCGCCTGCTGGGATATATCCATTTCAGCATTTTCAATTTCGTCCATTTTGACGAAGCTAAAGACATATCGCTTTATGTTACGGCTGATAAATGCCTTCAACTTGGAATAATCGAAAGAGTCCCCGTCATCATCTAGGACGTGGAAGGTAATGCAGATATGGGATTTACCGATAGACCTTGTCGACTCCAAATGAAAGACTTTATCGACCTCACTCTTTGGAAGAAGGTATGGTTCTCTACCAGCCTTCTCAGCAACCGTTGTTTGGACTGCCTTTTCTATCTCTTCTATGTGATCGACTATCTTGAACCCATAGTTTTCGGCATGTTTGTTATCTATTTGGTAGCAGTAGGTTAACGCTTCGGCTAAGAAAGCCCAGAAGTCTAATATAGCCTTTGTCGATATCACTTCTTTTCTAGTTTTTCCCGACCAGCGGAAAATTTTGTCACCAAGCTGGCACGATTCGTTGGAAAGACACCAGATGATAGCCTTGACGATCCTAAGTCTGCCAAAGCTATCCATCTTCATCGAGAATCGATTCTCCAGATTGGTGGCTATATCTCTCAATCCTGTCTTTCCTAGCACCTTCTCAATGTCGTTTGTATCCCTTTTTATCTTGGTCGGGAGGTTCTCTTCGCAGCTCAGGATTCTAGTGTATCTTGATCTTTCAATGTAGGAGAAATCTGAAGTGCCAGTTATGGAGGAGATGAGGGAATCGATGCATTCACCATTATTGAGACCACGGCTCACCGATAGGATGATCTGAGCCAGTATTCCTATTGAGAAGATCATAGGCCGTCCCTCCTCTCGTATTCGACGACATCGGAAATACTGCACTTGAGGAAATCGCAGATCTTGCCAATCACCACAAGGCTGACGGGCTGTCTCTTTCCCATATTCGCTACGGCTGTGGGAGTTATTTTGGCTCCGTGAACCAAGTCCTTCTTCTTCATACCCTTGTCTATGAGGAGCTTCCAGAGATTGTCATAGTTGAACATATGTACCTTCCTTTCAGCTTTAAGTAAATGCAAGCGGTTTCATTATACTACAAAAATTGGATTTTTTATCCAAAAATACTGTTCAACACTTTTTCAACAAGTATTCAGCACGTCTTCAACCATTGGCTTTTTTGCTTTATTTAAACTTTTCTTGCTGGTGAAAACTGGCTTTGAGAAATAGCCACATAAGGTGGCGGTCACCCTGCTTAACCATGGTGTCGCAAAACGTTGGGTGACTGTGGACGGCTCATTTGCGAGGGCTGCCCATCGGATACCGGAGACTTTCTCCGCGGTTCGACGGGTGGCTTTCGTGTGCCCTCTTCCGCGTCTTTCGCTCCGGAGAAACGGAGAAAAAGATGAAGGAAGATGCAATCAAGTTGCTAAATGCCGTGAAGGATTATCAGAGGACGAAGGAGGAGGTTCGTTTCCAGATTGCCCTCAATCTGCTCAGACCCCTGATGAAGTCGATGGTGAAGGACGTCAATTCCAGGTGGTGGGAAGACCTCCAGCAGGAGATGACCTATGGCGTGTGGAAAGTCATCAGTGCCTTCAAGATCGACGGAAACGACGATGAAAAGGATTCCAAAAGACTCCTATCCGCCATCAAGAAGGCGGCCGAATCAAGGAAGCTCAATTTCTTGAAGTCGAAGTACGTCAGGGAGACCGAATCCTACCTATCGCTAGACCAGATGGCTGAGAAGCAGAGGGATGAGGATGATAGCGACAGCGATGAAGAACAGAAAGAGAAGAAAGAGCAGAAGG
>FR878791.1:5114-10779 GCA_000434395.1 Clostridium sp. CAG:568
GAGCAGAAGGATTCTGACGTAGAGCTTCCGATTCAAGTCTCTGAACCCGATTCAGAGAGTAGTCGCTTTGAAGATGCCATCGCTTCGCTTCCTGATAAGGACAAAGTCTTCCTGAATGCACTTCAGAAAGTCGGTTTTAACCTTTCTGAGTATGCGAGGAGAAAGGGAATATCTAGGCAGGCAGCAGCAAAAAGGCTCTCTAGGATAAAGGAAAAACTGAAGAAATTCATCGGCTGAGGTTGTCAAAGCGGAATTCACTTTGTTCTTGATAAGTGAGGGGGCATGAATCTCCCTCATTCAACGAAAGGAGGGTACACGCATGTGGAGAACCTAATCATCTCGGTCGTCGGTCTCGTCGCATCACTGTCTTCGATCCTCTTCGCCTTCCTGGCCTTCAGAAGGTCTGACAAAGCGGACCAGAGGAAGGAGGGGCGCAACGAGGGGACGATCCTATCCGACATCGGATACATCAAGGCGTGCGTCGACCGTGTGGAGAAATCCATAGCAGAGGTCGACATACGCTACCGCGACCTCGCCGAGAGGCTCGCAAAGGTTGAGGAGTCCCTAAAGGATTCCGAAAAGCGCACGGACGAACTGTGCGCCCAGATTGGAAAGGAGGTACGCGACCAATGAATTACGCGACCATCCCCATCATCGTGGTCTGCTGCTATCTGCTGGCAGAGATCTACAAGCTCGCATTCAAGAAGTTCCAGTCGGCCTACCGGTTCATACCGGTTGTGACCGCTATAGCGGGAGGTCTGATGGGAATCCTCATCTTCTACACCGCTCCGGGGATGATGAATGCGAAGGATATCTATGAGGCCCTGATGATCGGCCTTGCATCGGGAGCCGGAGCTACCGGTGCCAACCAGGTCATCAAGCAGATCTTTGGTAATAAGGAGGTATCTAACAATGACCAATGATTTCATCAGATTCGACAAGGACTACAACGGGAAGATCGATTTCCGCTTCCTCAAGCAGTCCAATCCGAAGAGCAACAAGGGTTTCCTGCTCTTCGATCAGTATCAGGTCTTCCTTGGCAAGAAGGAAGCTGAGAACGACAGCGAGATCTACATCTCCAGGGCTAAGAAGGCCTTCGAGAATCTTGTCGAGAAGGGAATCAACAAGGACACTCTCATGGAGTGTGCCGACATCTTCAAGATTTCTGTCATCGCCGACAGGATTGGAAAGATTGTTTCCGAGATTGGAGACGACTGCAAGGGTATCAAGGGGGCCATCGATGCTTTCTACGCCATCTCTCTCAATCCTTCCTTCGGTCCCTACACCAATTCGATGGCGATCATCGCCTTCAACGCAGCGATGAAGAGGGATTCCGTCCTTCCCATCATCTTCTACCGCTTTGAGAAGGGCTATCTCTTCGACCTCGTCAGAGGCGGTCTCAGCAAGGATTCCTTCGAGGACCTCTTGAAGGGTAAGTATCAGGTTTCCGTCAGGTACAACACCAAGCACGCCCCCATCGCCAAGGAGCAGATCAAGGAGAAGATTCTCAATGCGAAGGCCGACCTTGCGAACATCGGAATCGTCCATCTCGACCTTACCGGCTCGCTCGTCAACGGAACCTTCGGAGACTACAGCGATGCCGACGTCATCGTAGAGTTCAAGGACGGATTCAGCATCAAGAAGCTCAAGGAAGCCAAGTCCTTCATCGGAAAGCTCCTCGGTCTTAGAGCCGATGTCATATCTTCCACCGACCGCTTCGCTCAGACTCCCGATCTCATCCGCTTCAGAGAGAGGCTCTTCTAGATGAAGGCGGTCTACAACCTTCCGCACCTCATCGCCTGGATGATGGGAAGGAAGCAGGACAGGGCCGAGACCAAGAAGGTCTGCACCTGTCAGAGACGACCACTCACACCTGAGGAACGCTACGTGAAGAGTCTTGCCGATGCAGTGGATTACCTAGAAAGAAACCTGGAATCCCCGGTATCCGCTGAAGTCTTCTCCAAGTCCTATCACCTTATGTCGGGCCATAGTCTCTCAAGGCATACGGCCGACAGGATGATGAAGGCCTACTACATCAGCAGGAGCGAGGACATCACACTCAGAATCACCAGGGTTCTTGAGGAGATCACTGGTTCCAGAAGGCAGCTAAACATCGAATTTGCCTGCCTCGTGATCTGGTATCTCTTTAGAAAAGAGAGGGATATCGATGTCTATCCGCTTCCCGTCCTCTTCAAGGACATCAGGAAGACTCTTGGAAGAACCGACATCGGAATCTTTACGCTGATTCTCAGGATGAAATCCACCGCAAGGAGCAGAGCTGAAAAGGGCTCTGTTCTCAGCGATGGCAATCTCATGGATTACTTCAGCGAGAAGAAAAACTGGATTGCCCTCAACTTCAGGATCAAGCATCTGTTCCTATACGGTTCCTATGCCGATGGAACTCAGTCAGCTGGGAGCGATATCGACCTTCTCGCAGAGTTTGAGGAGGACGTACTTCCTCTAGCGATGCATGGATTCGTCCAAAGGCTTAAGGAAATCATCTCTAAAGACCTCGGTAAGGAAGTAGACATCATTCGATTCGAACAGGCGCAGACGAACATGGACCTGTCTGCGCTGGAGAACATAAGGTCCATCTTCTAAGGAGGCATTACGTATGCTTAAATATTTCAACAATTTTTCGACGAGCCCTAGATTCAGCCTCAAGGCCGAGTACTACGGGCCATCGGGGAGCAAGGCGCCAACCGGCGCCTATCCCAACAGAAAGGTTTCCTTCGAGGGGCCTAGCGCTATTTTGCTGAAGCTTGATATCGACAACATCGGAACAGATATCGGCTCCATCGCCGCCTTCAATCTCCTCATGACTATCTGTGGCTACGGCACCTCGGGCACCTGCGCGATATACCCGATTGCCAAGAGCGTCTTCGACAAGGGAATCTTCAATTCCTTCTCTTGGGGGAGGGACCATCTCATCGATGAGGTCGACTTCAGCATCGGTAGGGATGCCTACAGCAACGACATTCCCGCTCATATCAAGTTCGACCTCACGCGCTACCTCGCCAAAGCGACCGCAACCTCGACGTCCAAGACCTTCTACTTTGGAATCTACATCAACTGCTCGGTGGACGTCCTTGAGATTGAGGACAGCCTGAAGAAGGATGCCGCCATTACCGGCATGCTCTCGATCGTCAAGGGAATGGATTCTTCCTACGAGTACGACCAGTTCGATGTCGGCAACGCCGGAACTGGTAGCATCAACCTATGTTCTGGCGAGCTTATTCACATCGTTGATCTTGCCAAGACCGACGACGAGAAGAATCCCTGCGCTCTTTCCATCGCCTTTAGCGACAGCTCTCCTTCCTGCGGTTTTGGAGCCAATGTCGCCCATAACCATTTCAAGAAGGTAGAGATTGTCAAAGACTCTTCTAATGAGATAGGAACGATAAACGTCATCGATAACACTGGCAAAGAGACGGTCTATATGCGAGCGGAAAAGGCTGACATCAAGTCCAGATACTCCATAACTCCCGATGCGCCGTGGTCCGGAATCTACTTCATGCCACTAACTAGTGCTGAATATCTCTGTCTCAAGGATGATAAGACCGCTCTAATCATCGTGGATAAGGCTGGTAATAAAGTAACCATGGGGAGCTTTTCCAGCGGCTCTTACGTAGTCACGGGCTATGCGTTCGCCGATGGTGGCAAGCTTGCCCTTTCGTACGATGGCAATGGCCTTGCCAAAATCGAGAATGGCAAAGGGGAGCATATCGACCTCTCCTACAGCGCCGGGAAGGTTTCCGAGGTCATCGCCTACAATTCCAGGGGCGCCTGCATTTCCGTGGCCCGAATCGCCTACGACGGTGAGAACATCAGCTCCATCTACTTCCAAATCGAGTCCAATAGCAACCAAGCTTCCATCGCCAGGTTCGTCTGGTCTGGCGGAAGGCTTTCTTCTATCGAGGATACGACCAACGGCATAGCGGTAGCCGTCGAGCACGCAGGCGGCAAAGTCTCCAAAATCATACGCAAATACATAGGGAGCCCCGAATACAATCAGCCAACCATATACGATTACTTTGCCTATCAGACCAGAGTTACCTGTTTCGACGGCAACTTCGTCGACTATTTCTTCGACTATTACGGAAGATGCAAGTCCATAGTCGACGATGAGGGGAAGTCGATGGTCAGAAACTACGCCCATAGCGCCGATGAAGGGAACATGAGCGAAGTTTCCTCCGAATCCAAGGTTCAGATCAACGAGAGAAATCTCATTGAGAACAACTCCTTCGATAGCGGAAGCGACGATTTCTTCACGAACTCTGAGTGGATTCTTGAGAAAGGCAATGCTTCCTCATTCAAAGCTATCGATGGTGGTGTCTATGGACAACGCTGTCTCAGGATTGAGAAAGGAACAGATGACATCGTCTTCTCTCAGGAAATCAAGGATCCCAATGCTGGAGTCTACGCTTTCTCTGCCTTTGCTAAGGCTGTCGGGAATGTGAAGGCCAAGCAGATTACGCTCAAGCTCGATCTCTCCTACGATGAGGAAGAGAGCTATCAGGTCGGGGGAAACTCTAGTGGTAGCACAACTACCGAAACCAAGACCGTTTCCAAGGCCAATAGTTACGAAATCTCTAACGATATCGATGGCACATTCCCTTGGAGAGCACTTGATGGTAATCCTGTCGAGATTCCTGGCGGTTCTAAAATCTCTAACCTCAAGTTGAAGCTTACAATCACCTTGACTGGTGGTGAGTACACCGCCTACCTCGATGACATCCATCTCTCCTATGGCGACCACAAGGTTAGATACAACTTCGTCAGAAACGGCTACTTCGAGAATGAAGGTTCTGGCTGGGATCTTACTGGTGCCTACGTTACTGATAATCCTCATGCCGAGGCTTTCTCTAAGACTCTTGGAAACAAGGTACTTAAGCTCGGTGGTTATACCAAGGATACTGCTACTCAAACTATCAACATGTCGGGCGATGCTGGAGACGAGCTTGTCTTCACTCTCTTCGGTCATACTCTGGCTACTCAAAATGATGAGTTCACTGCGACTGTAACCCTCCACTACAAGAATGGTGATTCCAAAGATTATCGCTTTGAATTCGATTCCAATTTCGAGAAGTGGCAGGTCCTCACTAGAGGCATCATCGCCGAGAACGAGTACGACAAGGTCACTATCGAGATTGCAGCCGACACCGGCAATCCCTGCTATGTCGATGCCGTCCAGCTCTATCGCGATAACTTCGGCAAACGCTACAGCTACACCGAGAAGAAGAACATGACCGAGCTCGTCGGAGACGATGGCAAGGCATCCAACATCACCTATGGTGAGGATGGAGAGGTCACCGAAGCTACTGATGAGAGCGGAGATAGCTATCGCTATACCTACGACCGATACAAGCGTGTCAGTCAGATTGCCTCTAACCAAAACACCAAGGTCGCCTTCACTTATGACGCCTCCGGCAAGAAGAACTACACCTTCCTTACATCTAGGGATGGTGAGAAGATCGTAACCCATGCTGACCACGACAGCTATGGTAACGAGATCAGTCAGACGGATGATTCGGGCAACACGACCACCTTCTCTTACGATGAACACAACAAGAACTACTCTAAGACCGATGCTAACGGCGCTGTCACTGACTATGACTATGGACAGAAAGGTGAGTTAACATCCCAATCTACCAAAGGAAAGGAT
>FR878792.1 GCA_000434395.1 Clostridium sp. CAG:568
TTTCCCAACCAATAGGACTATATAGAGTTCTTTCTGGGTCTTCCACGCTTTCTTTTGGTCGGCTGCTCCTTTTCGACTATTCCAAGGTCGGAAAGGAGCTTTTCCGTTGACGGGTTCACCCTGATCAGGCGGAATCCTTCCTTGTCGATCTTTATTTTCTTCGCTCTCCTGAGCCTTTCCATCATCTGTCCGTAGCTGTATTCCTCAAGGACTTTTCTTTTCTCGGAATCGTTGAGGATCCTGTATGTGAGAAGCGACGAAAGGAAGCTGACGAACTCGCTTCCGTAGACGGAATAGTCGCTGTGGACGCGCGTCTCGTCGAACTCGCAGGCCTGCTTGTAGTAGCGCATGACCGTCTCTATCTCCCAGCGCTTCGAATAGGCCTCGTAGATTTCCGAGGGTTCCATGTCAAGGTCGCATTCCAGGACCACCGTTCCGAACCTCGCCTGCTTTTCCTTGAATCTTGCGTCGTCATAGTCCTCCGCGCTGTGCCTGATGAAGTCTGCCTCTTCCTTTGCCGCCCTTCTTTGGTCGCGGAAGGAATAGAGGAATTTCCTGCCTCCTTCGACGGAAGACTTCTTGTAGAGAATGTCGTCATGAGCCTTCAGGACTCCCTCGTATTCGTACATGGAGTGCCTTTCCGCCAGCTTCGAGTTCCTTTTCACCGGATTGAGATAGTGAAGCTGGGGATTCTCCTGGAAGCTCTTCGCCGCGGAAGACGACGGGAAGCCCTTGTCCGCCACGATTATGCCTTTCTTTATGCCGCATTTCTCGACGAAGTCGGAATATGCGGTCACGTCGAGCATGTTCCCGGGATAGCACTGGGAACAGACAGGCTCCTTCTTCTCGAGATCGAACGCATAGATGACGGAAATGTCCCTGGAGCCTTTCGTCCTTGCCTTCCTCGAGAAGTCGGACAGGGAATTGACGCTGCTCTCGTCGCTCTTAAGTGTCCCGTCGACGATGAGATGGTGGTCCATCGAGACGGACTCCGCCCTTTTCCTCATGAACGACACGATCCTTGACACGTTCTTCCCGAGCCTTTCCAGGAATTCGGATACCGTGTTTCTGGAAAGAGCGACGCCGGGATAGGATTCCGAGAGAAAGGATTCCTCGTATCTGTCCTTGAGCTCCCTGTCCCTGATTCCAGGATAGCAGACGCGGAGGACGGAAATGACATATATCCTGATGGCATCGGCCCTGTCGTACTGGAGACAGAGCTCATCGATGATGTCCCTGAAGAGGCTGTCGCAGTAGACGACGTTGGCCCAGTCCTTCAGGTCCGCGGCATCCGAGGTCAGCCTCTTCATCGGGACGTACGCGCCGTCTACGATGTGTCCGATGGTCGGACCGTTGACGGGGATGTTCCTTCCTCCGACCCTTCTGCATCCGATTCTCTGCTTTACGGCATATCTGTCCTTGTTCTTTCC
>FR878793.1 GCA_000434395.1 Clostridium sp. CAG:568
TGGTTGGGAAAGTCTTAATTAAATATAAATGATATTGAATATAAACTGAATGAGCTATATCAAAATCGTCATTCTTTTGATGTGCCCTCATTAGTTTTTTGTGAAAACAAAGATTGTGTCAGTTTATATAAATGTTTATATGATTTCTTTGCTTGTCAATATAGCAATTATAGAAAAAATGTAAAAACCAGTAGAAAAATATCAGCTCGACCAAATACTTTTTCCTCAATAATCAAGGAAATTATAAAAATTGAATCCGGTGCTAAATACGAAAGCCACCTAAAACCATATAGTATCGAAGACAAAATTTTCAAAAACAACATTGATGCAAACACTAAAGAGGAAATTGAAAATCTCTTTTATGATTATTATGATGCTATAGAAACTGCTTTAACAACAATGTCTGAATTAGACTTGGCAATAAAGCAAAGATTTCTAAATATCATAAACAGCTATTATTTCGAATATTTAAGAGAACATAGAATTGGTATTAACGATGAAGATAAAATAAAAGAAAATTCGGGTGATATCCTATACTGGATTAGAGCAAAAGTATCCATTTATGTGTCAAATTCTAGTATTGAAAGTTGTGATGAAGAATCTATACCAATTTATTCGCTTGCTTTAGTCATCTATGCTTTTTATAAATGTAGAATATTATTGAAAGTCGATGGTGAAGAATGATAATTGATTTCGATAGTGCACCTAACAGGTCGATATACTATACATCAGCAAGGCTATATTCACATATGAAGAAACATGGTTGCGATTCGCTTGAGAATCTTCATTTTTTTGAAACTGAGATAAGCGATAATCAGTTATTGTATTTCTATTCTCTTGATTGGTTGCTATTAATGAATAAGATAAGAAAAGCAAAAGGGGGTTATGAACTATGCGATTAGTCAGATTGACCATAATCTCTGAAGTGGATAATGAAACGATAAGAGATGTTAAATTCAATCTTAATGGCCCTTCTTTTATTGTTGATAAAGGAGAGAAAGAATCAGGTAATAATATTGGTAAGACTACCTTTGCTAAAATTATCAATCTTTGCTTAGGCTCAAAGACAATAACTTATTTATATAAGGATAGCGATTCTATTCCTAATACTGAGATAAAAACTTTTTTGGATGAAAAGAAAGTATATGCAACTCTCTATGTTCAAAGTGAAGAAGGATCATTTCATATTTTAAGGCGTGATTTGTTTGAAAAAGGTTCTTGCTATATCGATAATAGTAAGATGAATGCGAAAAGTTACAATAAAGAATTAAAAAAATTATTTATGCCTGATTGTAAAGAAGATAAAGTTTCTTTTAGAGATGTAATACCATTCTTTATGAGAGTTGATATTGCTGCTGAAAAGATGCTTAAATTCAATGATAATTTTTGTGAAAACATAAAATATAAAAGTATCTATGATTTTCTATTTGGCATTGAAGATGGAAGTGGATATTTCAAAATCAAAGAATCTTTTGATACTTTGATTACAGAAAATTCAAAAATTCTTAAGAAATATTCATTAAAGAAAATAGATGACTTATTACCTTCAATTAACAAGGATGATTTAGAGATTATAAAGTTAAATAATGAGATGAAATCAGCTGAAGCAATCAAAGATTTTGATAAAGATAATGAAAATGCAGTACTTTTGGATGAGGAAAATACTCTTTCAAAGAAGAAGAACGAGTTAGAATTAAGAGTTTCAATTTGGCAAGAGAAGATAAAATCTGAGCAAAAGAATCTTTCTGTTATTGATAAAGAATCCTTGAGGCTTCTTTACGATGACGGAATCACATTTCTTAAAGATCTCAGCGTCAGTTTTGATGAGATGGTCTACTTCCATGATTCCATGGTCCATAATAGAATCGATAGATATCAATCAAAATTGGATGAATGTAAAAATGGATTAAAAGTAATTAATTCTGAGCTTTCTAAAGTAAGAAATAAAATCACTTCCAACATGGTTGAATACAAATATGGTTTGAATTCCAATCTCAATCAAAGATACGAGGATGTATTAGCGCTAAGAGATAGAAAAAATAAAAAGGAATTCGACTATAAGAAATACAATGAAAATTCTATCAAGATTAGAGATTTAGAGGAAAAATTAAAGATAATTGATAATAATAGAAACTATTACTCTGATGTTAAGGACAAAATAAACGCCTTATTCATCAAGTATGAATCCCTCATCATGAAGGAAAAGGATGGCTTATCATTTAATGACACCGGTTTTCCTATCTCAGTAAAAGGTGGTAAAAAAGGTTCTGGAGACAGTAAGGCGGTAGCTTCTTGTTTAGCGTTTGCTTTATTTGCTCAATACGATTATCTTAAACGTGAAATGCCTCGCTTTCTCGTTCAGGATATGATGGAGAATGTTGATTTAAAGACTCTTGAACCTATAATTCAAACTTCAAGAGATACCGGTTATCAGTTGATTATTCCAATTCTCAATGATCGATTATCTCAGATAGGAATAAAAGAAGGTGAAGAAATATTAACGTTATCCAAGTCGGATAAATTATTCAAAATATAAGTCGATTTGGGCAATCCTGGACTTGTTGAATGTTAAGGAAACACTCGTGCAAGTGATGGCGTGTTTAAAAGAAATCATACAGAACATAATACATTGCTGTAACGATAATGAGAAAATTGTTGCTTAAGAAGTTTGAGAAAGGAAATGACGGTATCAATAGGATTATGATGTGTTTCCTCACGCATGAGTAAGATTACAAGCCAATTGCATCAAGACCATTGGCCAAATTATAGTAAAGAGAATTCAATGATATGTCTCCTTATGCTACAGTGGTCGATTGAAGCTTCCAGTAGACCTCTCGAAAACTGCTTCCAGTAGATATGTTCCTTCTATACAGTTCATCGTATGTATGGTCATGTTCCTTGTGTTCAAACTATGCATGTTGAGACTATAGTTTCACTGACGAGGAAAAACGGATAAAAAGGCCTGAAATAACGTCAAAATCGGCACATTTTAGATAACGGAGAGGCGATGGGCCTCTCTTTTTCTTACTAAAAATCAGTCTTGATTCTTCCAAAAGCAAAGGAAAGCGGCTTTTACTAGTATGAGGAACCATATCTACCGTCCGACCATTCAGTACGGCAATATAGTATCGATTGGTGGATATGAGAAATTAGGACGAAAAGTGCTCGAAAGCCTGACTCGCACCGATTGAACTTCGTCTTCAAATCAGAGCTGGACCACAGGGACTTCATCGGGAATTTCGATGTCCCGAAAGCAATGAGGATCGGAGAGTTCGACTGCGATTGTGACCATTGCATTTTCGAGAAGGGCCCATCGGGGGAAAGAAGGAAGGTTTTTCATAAGAAGGTTCACGTCGCCATCAGCGTGAGCACCGGAGGATACGAGAATGAAGACAGAATACAGATCGATTAGCAGTATCTCACCCCGTTGGAATCTGAGGTGCCCCAGATGAGGATCACTGAGGAATGCAACGAGATGGCAAAGGATGGATGGGCACTATGCCAATCCAACATCATCGACGAATGCAACATCATGTTGTTATTCAAGAGAAACTAAACATGTGAACAAGTCTCCGTAGTGGGGACTTTTTCTATGGTTTTGTTTGGTTGAAAAGATTAAAGATTTTCGGAAATTTCTTTTTGAGCTATGGAATATTTGGGCTTTTATTCTTCACTTTATTCTTCACTTTTCAGAGTAAAGAAAAGGCAATTGTCGAGGACATTCTTGCACTTTATGGATTCTCACGAATGTTGTGATGAAGAGACATTTATAATACAAATCTGCTTTATTTTTCACGGAAGAATTGAAATATTTAGTCAACTAAAATATAATTAAATTGCTAAATGACTAAATAAAAAGGAGCGTGACGCCTATGTTTCATGAATCAAATGTCGTTGAATTGAAGAGCAAACTGATCGACGAGGTTAAAAATGAAATCATTGCTTTTCTGAATACAAAAGGCGGGAAGATCTACGTCGGGGTGAACGACGATGGAACGATCAATGAATCGTTTCTTGAGGA
>FR878794.1 GCA_000434395.1 Clostridium sp. CAG:568
ACAAAGGTTATCTAATTTTATTTTAGTTAAACGATACTAACTTTTGAGCTGTATTATAAGCAATCTTAGCATTCAAGTATCCAAAGATTCCAGGTAAACTAATTGGGAATCCAACTGAGAAATATCTGATTCTTCTATACAATCTCTTATTTGTTGCCTTGCAAGTCTTGAGCCAAGCTTTCAAATCGGCTTTAGATTCTTTTGTATGCCTGAGTTTTGCATAACACATACACATATAGAATGAAATTCTAATTTGATGATATAAAGCAAAGAACTTTGCTTTATCGGCTTTGTACTTATAAGGATCATTGCATTTGAAGCAGAGCTCTCCAACCTTTAAGAAGTCCTTGTAGCGGCGGATAGATGTATCCATCTCTACTGATTGTCCAGGTCTTCCGACATTGTAACAATAGAAATTCTCGTGCAAATAATAGATGTTATCTACATAGAACAAATTGTGATAGATATAGAGCGTATCTTCATAAAAGACTTTGTTAGGAAGATCCAATCCATCCGTCTTTAAGATATCAGTTCTATACATAAGCGATTGAATCAACATGTTTTCAGTCAAACTAAGTTTCTTAGCTTCCTTCCACTTGAAAATTCTGTTTTGAGGGAACTTCTTATCGTAACGGTTTTGTTGTACTGGTTTCTTTCCATGATAATATTGGAAGTCAGTGACGATAAGATCAGCTTTGCCATCCAACTTTCTAACTGTATTCAACACTTCTTGATATCCTTCATCATCCACCCAATCATCTGAATCCACAATCTTAAAGTAAGTACCAGTAGCCAATCTTACACCAGCCATGACTCCTGCTCCATGACCACCGTTAGGTTGATGCACAACTTTAACGATAGAAGGATATTTCTCACCATACTCATCAGCAATCTTAGGAGTATCATCCTTAGATCCATCATCGACTATGATGATTTCTACTTCTTCTCCACCTTTTAAAAGGCTGTCTACTGCATCTCTCATATATTCTTGAGAGTTATAACAGCAAACAACAAAAGATATAAGTTTCATTATTTAATAAACCACCTTGTTTTTATTTTACTCTTGTTATAACTATTTTTGAACAAAGAAAGAGTCTAACCAAGTTACACTATTAAGGTTTATCTTTTATTGTTAAAGATTATAATCATGATCAAAGTCTTATAATATTAATGCTATGAAATCGTTACGTGAATTATTGATTGAAGGAAACGGTCCTAGTTCATCCCACACCATAGGCCCATACAGAGCTGCAAAAGCTTTTCTTTCTCTATTAGGCGATAAACCTTGCGACGAAATAGATGTCACTCTATATAGATCTTTAGCCTTAACAGGAAAAGGGCATGGAACTGATCATATAATAGCTAGAGCATTGCTTGGTTATCCGACAAAGATAATATTTGATACCACCACAAGGACTAAACATCCTAACACTTTAAGATTTGATGCTTTTTATAAAGGAAGACCAATACTTTGGAATTCATATGAAAGTATAGGTGGAGGAGCTATAAAGGAAGTCGATAAGGAGTATTCCCCTAGAGATGTCTATCCGTTTAACAAAGCTAGTGAATTAAATATCTATATGGCTCAAAGAGGACTTTCAAACCCTTATCAAGTCATAGAGGAGTATGAAGGAAAAGAAATCTTTAGCTATGGTGAAAAACTATTAAAAGATTCTTTCAACACCCTCGAATTATCATTGAATACAACTGGTTATCTTCCCGGAAAACTTCATTTAAAAGCAGTCGCTAAAGATATATACGAATCAGCACAGAGGGAATCCGAAAAAGAAAACAACACTCTGCTTTACCTTACTGCATATGCTTATGCTGTAAGTGAAGCCAATGCCAGAGGTGAAATTATTGTTACAGCTCCGACATGCGGTGCTGCTGGTGTCGTACCCGCATGTCTCTATTATCTCTATAAAAACAAGCACTACGATTGGTCTTTACTAGTTAGATCATACTTAGTAGGAGCATTGTTTTGTAACTTCATAAAAGAGATGGCCGGGATATCCGGGGCTATGCTAGGATGCCAAGCCGAAATCGGATCCGCCAGTGCATTCGCTGCTGCTTCTATGTGTTATGCCGATTCGCTTTCTATGTACAACATCGAGTATGGAGCTGAAGTAGCTTTGGAGCATTTCTTAGGTCTTACCTGTGATCCTGTAGGAGGATATGTTCAAATTCCGTGTATTGAAAGAAACGGCATGGCTGCGGTTCATTCATACACATCTTATATATATGCTAAAGATATAGCCCCATCTAGAAAGAATAGAGTTTCTTTCGATGACGTCATCGCTGTTATGCGTGAAACAGGTCAAGCGATTCCAACAGACTTCAAAGAAACAAGTCTAGGCGGACTAGCAAAAATTGTTAAATGCTGAAAGCTAATATTGAATCAGCTTTTATTTGAGCTTAACTGAATAGTTAGGCTCTCCTTTATCTATCGAGATATCATGAGGATGAGATTCTAATAATGCATTATTAGTTATCTTTATAAATGTTCCTTTTTCTTGAAGAGTAGGAATATCCTTTGATCCACAATAACCCATTCCAGCTTTCAGTCCTCCTATTAATTGGAAGACTAATTCTTCAACTGTGGTTTTTACTTCGACAATCCCCTGAACTCCCTCGGCTACAAACTTCTTATGACCTGTTTGGAAGTATCTATCAGTAGATCCTTTAGCCATTGCTTCTATAGAACCCATTCCACGATAAGTTCTATACTTTTTTCCATTAGATTCATATATATCGCCAGGTGCTTCTTCACAAGTTGCAAACAATCCACCCAACATCACTGTATTTGCACCGGCAGCCAAGGCTTTTACGACATCTCCAGAATATTTAATTCCACCATCTGCAATGATAGGGACATTCATCTTTTTTGATGCTCTAGCACAATCCATTACAGCTTGAAGTTGTGGAACACCAATTCCAGCAATAATTCTTGTAGTACATATAGAACCTGGACCCATTCCAACTTTAACTGCTGACGCTCCGGCTTTCATCAAATCCAGAGCACCTTCGTAGGTGGCAACATTTCCAGCAATCAATTCCATACTAGGATATTCCAATCTCAAATTCTTGATAGCATTTATTATATTCTTAGAATCACCATGAGCTGAATCTAAGACAAACACATCCACTCCAGCATCCATCAAGGCATGAACTCTATCCATCATATCAGCTGTCACACCGATAGCAGCACCTACACAAAGTTTTCCTTTTTTATCTATTAATGCTCTTTTATACTTCTCATTATCAAACTCATAATTCTTGACCATCTCAACTTCTTTGGCTTGATCAGCTATAGACATGTTTTTATGAATTATTCCAAGTCCTCCAGCCAATGCTAAAGCAGTGACAAGCTTGTGCTCACTGACTGTATCCATTGCAGCAGATAAAAACGGAACATTCATTTTAAAAGTGTTAGTCAACTTAGTAGAAACATCTGCCATATCAGGTGTGATTTCCGAATATTGTGGTACCAACAACACATCATCGAAAGTTAAAGCATCTTTTTCTAAAATCTTAGCCATATATTTCCTCCTAAGGTTTTTGATAGCAAATATAATTTTGTTCCAATAAAAATTAAAGATAAAAGCCTTTTCAACACTTTAGCACTTTTAAAGCACACATGTTTTTATGATTTAGCCATGGCTCTACAATAACGTAAACAACCTTTCTTTCAGGTAGAGCCATAATGGAGGAAATTATGAACAATATCATTCGTTTTGCACCAAAAGAAAACGATTGGATTTCCTACAAATATCCATGTGAATTTATCCCATTGAGAAGTCAATTGATCGTATCACCAAGTCAATGCGCTATCTGTGTTTACATGGGAAAGATAGAAGGTAAATATATCTAAAGAAATTGATTTTAAAGAATATAGTGACAAAACTTACTATACATATAATGAAGAAGTGCTCAATGCTCGTAAAAGAACATATGCTAGAGCTAAAGTAGATGAAATGTATGGTGGAATGATAACAAGTTACTTTGGAAATAAGAAAGCCAATGAAATAAGAGCTAGACATGAAGCAGATTCTAAATTTATAAACGATTCACAAGAAGCAGCTATGGAAGATAGATGTGATAAATACTGTTCTGCTATTGGAAACTTTATCTTTGGGGAATTCAAAAAATATACTTTATATATCCAAAGCAAAGATACTGATTATGAATGCTTACCAATCCTATCTTGTGAGATTAATTACAATACGATATAAGCTCTATAAAAACGTTATAGCGATACTTAATCACCTACTTTTATTATTTAAAATATACAAACCTTTATAGACATTTATAAAATCCTAGAAAAATAGATAAAACAATCCTATAATTCAAATCGTATTCACAATACTGTTGGGGGAAAATAGAATTATGGTTTACACGTTGACTGTCGCACCCTGTATCGATTACAGGTTAAATTTGGATGGAAAGCCACTTGTCATAGGTGATGTCAATCGTCCTGTCAGTTGGGAGAAAAGAATCGGAGGAAAGGGAATATCCGTCGGTTCAATGCTCACCAACCTCAAAGTCGATAACATTCCTATGGTCGCTGTAGGTGGACCTATCGGTGAAGAAATCAAAAAGATTGTCGAAGACACCTATGGACCTAACAAGGCTATCTATCTAGAAACTGAAGCTGAATCCAGAATGAATATCATCATCTTAGCTGATACTGATACTCGTTTAGATCCTAAAGCTCCTAAGATTAAAGATTCTGAATTGAATAGAATCTATGATTACCTTCAAAAGAACTTAAAGAAAGATGACATCCTAGTATTATCCGGATCACTCGGACAAGAGAAGGAAACTTTGTATGCAGATTTGATGGATCACATCAGCTCCATAGGCTGCACCACAATTGTCGATTCAGTAGGAAATGCTTTAAAAGCTACTTTCAAGAACCATCCTCTCTTTATCAAGCCTAACGATCAAGAACTCGGAGACCTTATCGGACATAAAGTGACAACCGATGAAGAGATTGTCGCTGGAGGTCTTGAGCTATTAGACCAAGGACCTCAGAACGTCGTAGTTTCAATGGGAGGACGTGGCTCTTTCTTCTTTGCACAAGACAAATCCGTCTACTTCATCTCTGCTGCTAAAGGCTACAAGTTCATCAACCCTGTCGGAACTGGTGATTCTTCAATCGCTGGATTCATCAAGGGTATAGTCGAAAAGCAAGACATCGTTACTTGTATGAAGTGGATGGCCGCTGCTGGCGGTGCTACTGCCTTCTCACACGGCTTTGGCTCATTAGAGTTATTCAATGAGTTAGTACCTCAAATCAAAGTTGAGAAGATTAAGTAATCAAGCTTAAAAATCCACCTAATCATCGGTGGATTTTTTATTTGTCATATAACAACAACTTATATACATAAAACAAAATTTCTATTCTGACCATTCCTTGTAAAATTCAGCTAAAAACTCTTTCATAAAAGCATCTCTAGCAAGCGCAATTTTTCTCCCAGTTTCAGTATTTATCATATCCTTTAATTTCAGCAATTTTTCATAGAAGTGATTTATAGTAGATCCACGATGTTTCTTATACATTTCAAAATCCATGTTTTCCATCGGCTTTTCATCAGGATTATATAATGGCGAATTCTTATGCCCACCATAAGCAAAAGCTCTCGCTATTCCTATGGCTCCAATAGCGTCCAACCTATCTGCATCTTGGACTATTTTTCCTTCAATTGTCTTCGGTGTGACGGTTTCATTAGCTTTGAAAGATACTGAGGAAATGATTTCTATCACTTGCTTTTGGAATTCTTCATCCAATTCTACAGAATTCATGAATTCCTTAGCATTCAAGTAAGGATCATCTGTTTCTTTTCTATCTTTGACCAATTTATAGTCATCAACATCATGTAGCAAGGAAGCGATGCTTACTAAGAACAAATCTCCACCTTCCTTTTCTTGAATCTTTAATGCTGTCCTATAAACCCTTAAAGTATGATACACATCATGCCCTGTGCAATCTTCTTTAAAGATTCCTTTTATGAATTCTTTAGCTTTTTCAATAATCCCATCTTTAGTGTATTTCATATTCTCTCCTCTCTCTTATGGAAGAATTATATAACTACAATTCTATTCATTTCCTTGGAAGATGAAATATCAAAATCAAAAGCAATTTAAAATATATGGTTTTTTATAAATGTAATTTTCAGTAAAGAGGTTTACACATTTGTTTATAATTGAATAGGTTGTCCACTCTATAGTAAAGCAAGCCATTCTTTAAAAGAAGCAACCTACTAATTGTTTAATGGTTGTATTACTACTAATTACTAGTAATAAAGTACTTAAAAAATGGTCTTTAAGAAGTTAACAAATTAGTGTATGTTTCTTTTACCTAATAAAGACTAGGCGTTAAACTAGTTTAGATAATGGGTTATAAGAGGAGATAATAAAAAATGAGTACAGAACAAAAAATAGACTTCATCCAATCATATGAAAGAGCATCCAATGCTGCTACAGGATCTAAATATGATCCAAATGCAAATGTTACCACAAAGAACATCGCTACAATGGCTACTGAGCTTCCAAAGAAGGATATGATCGACCTCAATCGTGAATTGATGCGTCAAAAATTGACTGAAAAATTCGGACCCGAACTTGCAAATCAATATATTAAAGACTTAAAGAGTCATATCATTTATAAGCATGATGAAACATCAATATTCCCTTATTGCTGCTCAATTTCTTTGTATCCGTTTGTTTTAAACGGATTGACAAAACTCTCCGGTACTTCCGGAGCTCCTAAGCACGCAGATTCATTCTGTGGATCATTTATCAACCTCGTTTTTTGTGTAGCTGCTCAATTTGCAGGAGCTACAGCTACACCAGAATTCTTAACCTATTTGGATCATTTCCTTCGTATCGACTACGGCCAAGACTATTACAAGCGTTTAGATAAAGTCATCGAATTTAGAGTCTCTGGAGATTTAACTCTCAAAGGAAAGATTGAGAACATGTTCCAACAAGTCGTATACACCGTAAATCAACCTGCCGCAGCTCGTGGAAATCAATCAGTCTTCTGGAACATCGCATATTTTGATAAGTATTACTTTGAAGCCATCTTCAAAGGCTTCTTCTTCCCCGATGGTGACAAACCATGTTGGGAATCAGTCAACGTTTTACAAAAGCTCTTTATGAAGTGGTTCAACAAAGAGAGAACTCATGAAGTTATGACATTCCCTGTCGAGACATTCAATCTTTTGAACGACGGAAATGGTGATTACAAAGATAAAGAAAATGCTGAATTCTGTGCTGAAATGTTAGCTGAAGGACATTCTTTCTTCATCTATCAATCCGATTCACCTGATGCCTTAGCATCATGCTGCCGTTTGCGTAACGCTTTAGAGAACAACGAGTTCTCCTATACTTTAGGTGCTGGTGGAATCGAAACCGGTTCTAAAGGTGTTATCACTCTGAATTTGAACAGAATCGTTCAAGACTGGAAAAATGAGGGATGCAAAGTAACTCTCAAGGAAAGAATAACTGAAATCACTGAGAGAGTTCACAAGTATTTGTCTGCATTCAACGATATAGTTTGGGATTACTATAACAATGGAATGCTTCAAATCTACAATGAAGGATTTATCAATTTGGATAAGCAATTCCTCACCATCGGAATAAATGGATTTGTAGAAGGAGCTGAATTCTTAGGCTATAGAATTAGTCCTGACGATGAGAATTACAAGCAGTACGCAATTGATATTCTTACCACAATTAAAGATTTGAACAAAAGAGACCGTCAGCCTCACTGCAAATTCAACACTGAATTTGTTCCTGCCGAATCATTGGGTGTAAAGAATGCAAAATGGGACAAAGAAGATGGATATTGGGTACCTCGTGATGTATATAATTCATACTTCTACATCGTCGAAGATACACATACCACACCTCTCGAAAAATTTGAATTGATGGGCAAAGATTTCACAGGATGCTTGGATGGTGGATCAGCTTTGCATATGAACTTGGATGAGCATCTTTCCAAGGCTCAATATGAAATGCTGATGAAAGTTGCAGTCAAGGATGGATGCAACTACTTCACATTCAACATTCCAAACACTGTCTGCAATGATTGTGGACACATTTCAAAGCAAAACTTAAAAGCATGTCCTAAATGTGGCTCTACCAATCTCGATTATCTAACCAGAGTCATCGGTTATCTCAAGCGTGTATCCAACTTCTCCGAAGCTCGTCAAAGAGAAGCTAAGAGACGTTACTACGCCGACAATATTCAATAATGCTGAAATATATTGAAACAGCCGTAGTATTCTCTGAAATCCCCGATGAAATTAGTTTAGATATAAATATAACAAATTGTCCTTATAGATGCCCAGGATGTCATTCAGCATATCTCCAACAAGATATCGGATCAGATTTGACAACCGATAAGATTGATGAATTAATAAAAAAGAATACAGGTATTTCCTGTGTTCTTTTAAGTGGTGGAGATTGCAATCCTGAAGAAATAAAAAGACTAGCAGAACATATTCATAAAACATATCCAGAATTAAAAACCGCCATGTATTCCGGTGCTCCAAAAGCTTGGAAGATATTATGGGAAAGCAAGGTCTTAGATTATTATAAAATCGGCCCTTGGATCAAATCCAAAGGTCCTTTGGATTCTCCTACGACAAACCAAAGACTTTATAAACTGACAGACGCTGGTTATATAGATATAACGCATAGATTTATAGAGAAAAAAGAGAAGACCCTTTTATTGTAAGCGATGACACGCAAAATCTAACTAGTTTTTGTATTATGTTAATAGGGATTTCTTTTTTTAAAACGGAGAAAAACTATGGATAAGAAAATTTTAGTTGGCAAAAGATTATTGGATCGAGATGATATTGAATCTATTTGCACTACCATCGCAAAACAATTAGATGCTAAATTTGAAAATTCACAGACACTTCCTGTCGTAGTTGGAATATTGAAAGGTGGCGCACCTTTCATGTGCGATATCGTAAGAAAAATGAAGACTATAGTCTCAATCGATTTTATGTCTGTATCCTCTTATTCAGGAACTCAATCCACCGGTGAATTGAAAATGAAAATGGATATCACTACAGATATCAAGGGTAGAGATGTAATTTTAGTCGACGATGTAGTCGATACAGGATTGACCACCTATTACTTAGTTAAGTATCTAAAGGAAAAAAGAGGTGTGAAATCCATCACTACAGTATTCTTAGTCGACAAACCAGCAAAGAGAAAATTCGATGTACCCGTGGATTACTACGGACTAAGATATGAAGGTGAAGATTATCTTATCGGTTACGGATTGGATTACAACAATTTGTTGAGAAATATCTTCGGTGTATTCCTTTTGACAAAGCCTGATATTGAGAAACTAAATGGAATATTAGAAGAAGATTCAAAAAAAGCCTTAGGCGAATAAGATTAATATTCTTTAAACCAAGTACTCAAAGCATAACCAACTCCGTCTTCAGATACGGATTTGGTTATTTTTTTAGCGTATTTTTTTACTATAGGCAAAGCGTTACCCATCGCAATTCCATCAAATTCCTTAATCATCAAGAGATCATTCATGGAGTCGCCAAAGACATGGACATGCTCTCTGGTAGTTCCAAGATAGCTCATAACATTAGTTACACCAGTCTTTTTATCAACTGACTTATGGACCATCTCTATAAATGTATCACCACTTCTAACAACGTTGTAAGTCATCCAATCATCAGGTAAAATCTCTTTTTCTAGCTTTGCTGAATCCTCTGGTTCAGATCCTATTTCCATCTTTGTTATAAATTCATCATCGTCCATCTTAACTTTATTCAAGTCAACAAATCTTTCCATGAAATTCCAATTATATTCCATGTCTATAAATTTACCTTTATCAAAACTAGCTAAGACATTCCCTTTATATAGATAAATCGTTCTATCTTTTGATTTATATCTATTATAAATATGCAGATAATCTTTAAACTTTAAGCAATGTTTAGATATTTGTTTTCCATTACCATCGAAGACTTCTGCACCATTTGCACATATAGCAAATTTATTGGGTGAATCCATCAATTGGTCTAATACGACTTTAATACCACACAAGGGTCTTCCACTTGCGATAGCGACTGAGTATCCATGGCTTAAAAGCTTGTTAATCTCTCTTTTATCTAAATCGGTAAGAGGAGAATTATCGACGGACAAAGTTCCATCGACATCAAAAACAAATAATTCAGTCATCAGGCAAACTCGATTCCATTGATAACTGAAAGAAGGAATTCTCTTTCTTTTTCGCCATCAAATTGATTCATCATCGTAGCTGCCACTTCCGGATACCACGATTCTATTTGTTGAATGGCTGTATCAGTTCTGCTTGTATAAGACTTTAAATAATATTCAGCCCAATCTTTATGTCCATCCAAAAGCATATTCAAATATGTTCTAGCTATATCTGGCTCTTTATTTCCAACAGTTGAATGTGCCCAATCCAATATATAAAACTTTCCTTCTGGTGTGACCATCAAATTATCAGGGACAAAATCACCATGGCAAAGGACTTTATCAGCTGATAATCTATTCATCGCTATATGTAATTCATATCTAATAGTGGCATCGATATGAACATCTGTTCTTTTCCCTAATCTAGAAATTCTAGAGTTGAATTTATCTTTCATATTAGGCAATCCATCGACAGTGATAGATAGAATCTTTAACTGCCAATCGATAAGAATATCAATGTATTTCTTATAATCGGTAGGATTCTTTAGTATCATCTCTTCCAAAGTCTCACCTTCAATATACTCCGAATCTATAGCCCAGTCATCTCCAAGAGAATATACTTTTAAAACGTGTGGAATAGGAAGACTTGTACTCTCAGCTACAGAAGAATATAAGGCTTCTTTAAAAACTGTAGATTTTGATATTTCATCATGATTGAAAACTTTGGTTAAATAATCACCATTCTTATATATTTTCTTATTTTTTTTCGCTAATATTAAATCCATATGCACCTCCCACAAACGTTATTAGTATATCAAAAAAGCCATGGCATTTAACCATGGCTGTATCAATTAAAGCCCGAGTATAAACTTCTCTAATCCATCTATTCTAGGATAGATAGGAGAAGCAGAAGTACCACTCTTTTCAAAAGCTAAGACAGCAGCTGAATTAGCTAATTTCTTAACACGTACTGGAGTGACTCCAAGATCTGCAAATGTTGAAGGCAGATGCAATTGAACTCTCAAAGTATCCAACCAGTCTTTTAAAGCCTTAACAGAATCAGATTCATCTTCTATTTCAAGTCCGAGCTTAATAGCAATATCTGCTAGTTTCTTCTTTCCAACAGGTTTTACGTAATTGCAATTTGTTCCCATCTTGGAAATGATTGAATCTGTATCAAACAACTGGAGAACATGTCCCAAAACGAGGTTTCCTGCAGCCTTGATATCGACATGATATGTTTCTGAGATAGCAGAAGACAAACTCTCAAACAATCCACCATTTGTATTTGCAACAGCTTCAGAGGCATACATAGTCAATTCCAAAGCTTTAGAAGAGGTGAATTTCTTTCCAAATAAGGATTTAGCAGCCTTGATAGCTTTCATAGAAAGATCATCAGTCATCGAATTAGCATTGATTGAAATATAAGATGAAATAGCATTTCCTAATGAATAGAAAGTCTTGATTTGTTCTTCATCATCATGACCTAACAACTTCTTATCAAGACATACAACAGTAGGGATTAATGTGGCATCATTTAAAGTGTTGATGTTCTTTTTCTCTTCATAGAAAGCAACATTTTTGAAAGCTAAATCAGCATATATTGAAGTGGGGATAACCATCAAATAATAGTTATTTTCCGGGAACTCAACTATACGTTTTGATGAAGCTATGGCACTCATTGAAAGATCTTCAAAATCAGCTTTAGGATTATTAGCTAATACTCTTATCAATTTAGCAAAGCTGATAACCTTGTTTCCACCAACAACTATTATTAAATTTCCACCTTGTGCATTTACTGCTTTAGCACATTTAGCGGCAGCAGCACGAGACAATTCTTCTCCAAGGAAGCAATTAATAGCTTTGAATCCAGCTTTAACAAATCTATTCTTGACCTTGTTTGCTTCGACTTTAGAAGCTTCGTTGAATACGATAGCAACCTTCTTAATCTTATGATTCTTTGCAGCTAAGCGAACACATGTTTTTAAAGCATTATCGCCAACTTGAACCTTAGGTGTCACTAAAATTGCAGGAGAATCTGTTCTAATAGCGACAGTTTTAATATTTAAGAGATTAGACACTCCGACATTTTGCCATGTAGAGTTTCCACCCCAGCTTCCACATCCCAAAGTCAAAGAAGCAGGGATAGCATCAGTGTAAATACCACCTATTCCACCTTGTGCAGAAGGCATATTTATAAGAATTCTGCAAGTTTCAATCTTCTCGGCAAAATAATCAATTTTCTTTGTTTGATTAGGGTTGACGTAAAGATCAGCTGTGTGACCATGTCCACCATGTTCCACGACATCTTCCGCTATCTCAACAGCCTTCTCGAATGATTCTGCAGGAATCAAAGAAAGAACAGGTGAAAGCTTTTCGTGAGCAAATCCTTCTGCGTAATCGAAAGCAGGAATTTCTCCTACCAAAATACGTGTGGTTTCAGGGCACTCAATTCCGCTTATCTTAGCAATTTCATATGCTGTCTTACCGACGATAGAAGGATTGACTGAACAAACATTAGGATTGTTTCTAGAAGGAACCATGATAACCTTTCTAACTTTGTCCATATCCTCAGCAGGAATGAAATAAGCACCATGATATGCTAAAGACTTCTTGAATTCATCATAGACACTTTTAACTACGATACAATTCTGCTCAGAAGCACAAATAGTTCCATTATCAAATGATTTAGAATGAATAATAGAAGCGGCTGCAGCATCTAAATCAGCAGTTGAGTCAATCACCACAGGGGCATTTCCAGGTCCGACACCAATAGCAGGTTTTCCAGAAGAGTAAGCTGATATTACCATTCCAGGTCCACCTGTTGCCAAAGTACAATCACATTCCTTCATCAACAACTTAGATGTATCGATTGAAGGTTCATCTATCCAACCGATGATATCCTTAGGAGCACCAGCCTTCAAAGCTGCTTCATAACACACCTTAATGGCTTCGATTGTGCATTTCTTAGCACGAGGGTGAGGAGAGAAAATCAATCCATTTCTTGTCTTCAAAGCTAAAAGAATCTTAAATATAGCAGTTGAAGTAGGATTGGTTGTTGGAATAACAGCAGCCAAAACTCCCAAAGGCTCTGCAACCTTGAGATAAGAATCAGTCTTTTCAATAATTCCTGCAGTCTTTACATTCTTATATTCGGAATAAATAAACTCGGAAGCGTATTTATTCTTAATAACCTTGTCCTCTACATTACCTATGCCAGTCTCAATTACTGCATCTTGAGCCAATTTCAGGGCAACCTTATCACTAGCTAAGGCTACAGCCTTAAATATTTTGTCTACTTGTTCTTGAGAATACTCACTATATTCCTTTTGAGCTTTACGTACACGAATCAAAAGGTCAGTCAAGTCTTCTACTGTCTTTACTTCTTTGTCAGCCATTGTTTCCTCCTTAAAAGCACGCAAAAAGCTTCAAACAAATACATTATATATGCAAAAGTTATTTATGTTTGTAAAATCTACTAGTAAAGAAAACACTTTATTAAAATACTAAATATGAATTAGATTATAAGATGAGTTAGAAATACAAAGGATAGCAAAAAAATTAAAATTAATGATCGGCTCATCCTATTTCAAACTAGTTTTATGATTGCTTAATAATCATGACTTTATTAAGTCTAGGCATACAGAATCTTTTTAATTATTTCTCAGCTTTCCATTTTAAAAGATTGTCTCTCACAATAGTATTTTTCTAATTTATCTTCGATTTTTATAAATCACTTAAAAGAAAAAACTTCGATACTTTTGTACCGAAGTTGTTGTTTCTATAATGGTGATCCAGGGCAGACTCGAACTGCCGGCCCGCTGCTTAGAGGGCAGCTGCTCTGATCCAACTGAGCTACTGGACCATTTATCAAGCTAAAAGAATATACTCGATTTTCTCAATCAATTCAACTATCAAAAAATAATTTTATTAGTTTTTCATTCACTACCAAATAATAATATGCTTATTTTGCTATCTTTTTACCATCTTATTAAAACAAAGTATAGGAAAAGAAACCTCATACAAATCACCTACAAAGCTACCTAACTATAAATATATGTTAAAATCTCTTTGAAATTCATCGTATTAAATTGGAGGTCTTATTTTATGGAATTTGATTATGCAAAAATTCGTAAGCAATTCAAAGAATTAGAAAAGAAAATAAAAGAATATGACAGAATCGTAGTTTATCGTCATGTAAAACCTGATTTTGATGCCTTTGGATCACAAATGGGTTTAGTCTATTGGATCAAAGCAAACTTCCCTAAGAAAGAGGTTCATTTTGTAGGAGAAGGAAGCGAGAAATGGTGTCCATCATTGTATCCAACTCCTGAGAAACTAGAGGAATCTTGGTTTGCCCAAGGTCCATTTCTCGCAATCATAACCGATTGTGCAAACACTGAAAGAGTAAGTGATAACACCATGGGAAGATCAACTTTCAAAATAAAGATTGATCATCACCCTGAAGTTGATAGATATGGTGATTTGAACATCGTTTACCCCGATATCATCGCCGCATCAGAAATCGTTGCTTTATTCGAATTGTCCCGCTCTAACCACTACACCATTCCAAAGGAATCAGCTGAAGCTTTGTTCTCTGGAATAGTCGGAGATTCAGGAAGATTCTTATATGACCCCACAGATGCAGCAACATTTAGAATTGTTGGAGATTTAGTCGATTTAGGTATAGATATGAACGATGTCTACAACAAGATGTATAAGAAAACAAAAAAGGATTTTGAAAATTTGAAGTTTGTTTTGAACAGCACAAAGTTCACCGAGCATGGAGTCGGATACTACATTTTGACTGATGCCGATTTGAATAATCTCGGAATTACACCTATCGACGGAAAGATGTTCGTCAATGAATTTAGGGATTTAGATGGTCTCTTCATCACAGCATCCATAACTGAGAACAAGGAAGACAACACATTTAGAGTATCCATTCGCTCTAAATTTGTTGCAATCGATAAAATTGCAACTCAATTCAGAGGTGGTGGACATGCTAACGCAAGCGGAGCTACTTTAAAGTCGTTGGATGAAGTTCCAGCTTTGATAGCTGCATTGGATAAAGCTGTCATCGACTATAAAGCCTCACTCACAGTAAAGGAAAACAACTAGAAATGTTTGCAGTCAACAATTTAGGAATGCAGTTCGGTGGAAGAAAATTATTCAGCGGACTTACTCTTACTTTTCAAAAAGGCGAATGCTACGGAATAATCGGTGCTAACGGAGCAGGAAAATCTACACTTTTAAGAATTCTCTCCGGGGATTTAGAGCCAACCGAAGGAGCAGTCGTCTTAGATAACAACGAAAGACTTTCAGTCTTAAAGCAAAATCACGATGCCTACAACGAAGAGACTGTTAGAAGAACAGTCTTGTTAGGAAATCCTAGACTGATTGAAGTTATGGAAGAAAAAGATGCTCTTTATTCCAAACCTGATTTCTCTGAAGAAGACGGAATTAAAGCAGGAGAATTAGAAGGTGAATTTGCAGATTTAGGTGGATGGGATGCGGATTCACAAATCGAGACATTACTTTCATCATTGGGTGTCCCTTCAGAGGATTATGACGTTCCTATGAAAGGCTTGGATGAAAAAATTAAAGTCAAAGTATTATTGGCACAAGCTTTGTTTGGAAATCCTGACTACCTTTTGATGGATGAGCCTACAAATGGTCTTGACCCTATGGCAGCAGATTGGTTAGAAGAATATCTTTCAACCTATGAAAATACAGTTCTAGTCGTATCACACGATCGTTATTTCTTAAATAAAGTATGTACAAGAATGTTGGATGTCGATTATGGAAAGATTACCCCATTCATCGGAAACTATGACTTCTGGTACGAATCTTCTCAATTAGCTTTGAAACAATCTAGAGAAGACAACGCTAAAAAAGAAGAGAGAATCAAAGAATTAAAAGACTTCATCGCTAGATTTGCTGCTAATGCCGCTAAATCGAGACAAGCCACTTCTAGAAAGAAAATGCTCGATAGAATCACCTTAGATGATATCAAGCCATCATCAAGAAAATATCCATTTATCGACTTCAGACCTGAGAGAGAAATTGGAAACGATTGTTTAGAAGTACACCATTTATCAGTTGAAGGAAAGTTCAAAGACATTTCTTTCACTTTAAATCACAACGAAAAAGTAGCATTTATCAGCGATGACACTTCAATAATATCTGCTTTATTTGATGTCATTGCCGGAAGGAATGAGAAATATGAAGGAAGATTCAAATGGGGTATCACAGTAACTAAAGACTACTTCCCCAATGACTTTTCCGAATTTGAAAATGTTACATGTTCTTTAGTAGATTATCTTAGACCCTATTCAAAGGAGCAGTTAGATTCTTATATCAGAGGATTCTTAGGAAGAATGTTATTCTCTGGTGATGAAGCATTAAAACCTGTCAATGTTTTATCTGGAGGAGAAAAGGTAAGATTGAGACTGACTAGAATGATGATGAAGCCATCTAACTTCTATATCTTCGACGATCCCACCAATCATTTGGATTTGGAATCCGTTCAATCATTGAACCAGGCTTTGATAAAATTCCGCGGTGGTTTAGCTTTCCAATCTCATGACCGTGAATTTATCGAAACTATCGCAACTAGAATCATAGCCATTACAAAAGATGGAACATTCCTCGATTGGCGTGGTGATTATTCTTCATTCCTTCAAAAATTTTCAGAGATGACTAAAAGAAGAATGAAGTAAATTAATCTAAGAATAATAAAAGCAGGATTCAACAATGCTGAACCCTGTTTTTTATTTGCGTCAATATTTAATTTAATTAATATTTGTCTTAGTCATATCAACTGATATCGGTTATTTTTAAAATGTTTTTCTAGAGCTTATCTATAGATGTAATACTAGTTTTATATCTTCTCAATGATCCATCTTTAGCAAATACAGGATCGAATGGATTTTGAATATCAATTGTATTAGTATCTAATCTTGAAACTAACAATTCATAAAATTCATCTACTGGTTTGCTAGACATAGACTCAGATAAAATCACCTTTCCATTTTCTATCAATAAGCCGGTCGGAAACGAATAAACAAAAGGCAAGTCATTAAATAAATTCGAGGCTTTCTTATAATCCTCATACTTCATTTCAAAGATTAATACACCTGGATGTTCTTTTATTTCATTTTCTAATAAAGTACATCTGGGGCAGTTGTTTCCACTGACAAAAAGAATGATATCTTTTTTATCATTTAAAGCTTTAATAAAACAATCAGTATCAATAGATACTCTTCCCACAAGACCTTTTACATTGTAATTTTTCATTGTAATTTTAAGATCCTCGCTGTTTCTATAGCAATCATCAATTCCTCATCAGTAGGAATAACAACCATGGAAACTTTAGATTTATCAGTAGAAATAAGTCCTTCCTTTCCATTTTTCATGATTTCATTAGCTTTGTCGTCCAAATCCAATCCCAATGCTTCTTTAGAAATATCGACTAACCCTTTTCTAAAAGAAACACAGTTTTCAAAGATTCCACCAGAAAATACTAAAGCATCGATTCTGCCTAATTCTACATAATATGATCCTATTTGTTTTGCTATCGAATGTAAGAATAAATCCTTAGCTAGAAGTGCTCTCTTATTATCATCTTCATCGATAGCTTTCTTAATGTCTCTTACATCGTTGCTAATTCCAGATACACCTAATAATCCAGAATGCTTAGTCAAAATATATTCTATTTGACCCGAAGACATCCCAGAAATATCCTCGATATAAGTTACAATAGACGGATCTAAATCACCACATCTAGTTCCCATCATAACCCCACCCAAAGGGGTCAAACCCATGGAAGTAGCGATACAAACTCCATCTTTAAATGCGGATAAAGATGCACCATTTCCTATATGCATGGTAATGATGTTTTTATTAGAAAAAACATTATTAAAATAATCTTTTACGCATTTATTATATAGATATTTGTGTGATATTCCGTGTGCGCCATACCTTCTTATGTGATATTTTTCAGTCAAATCATAATCTATAGGATAATATCTCTCATCATCTGGCAAATGACAAAACAAAGTCGTATCAAAAACAGCGACTTCACCAACATTTGGAATCTTCTTTTTAAATTCTCTATAACAAGCTAAGTTTGCTGGGTTGTGCAATGGAGCCAAAGGAACTAAATCTAATATTCTTTGTTCTACATCAGCATTGAATTCTACAGCATCATCAAAATAATCTCCACCTTGAACCACACGATGCCCGATTCCTTTTATTTCACTTAAATCATTAACAACACCTGTAGTAACCATCAAATCAATTATGCAATCCACAGCATCTATAAGTGTCTTTCCACTCATAGGATACACTTGAGCATCTTTACCTTCGATAGTCACTTTGCATGTCGAATTAATGCCTAATCTTTCAACAACAAAATAAGCTAATAACTTTTTTTCAGGCATTAAAAACAATTTGCATTTAATAGAACTAGATCCAGAGTTAACAGACAATATTTTAAAAGACATGCTGTTTAGCCTCCAAAGTCGATATATATTTTAAATCAAACCTTATGCGTTTTATAGCTTTAATTAAGAGAAGTAAAACTATTCCATCTCAATTGTTGCAGGTGGTTTAGATGTGTAATCGAAGAAGACTCTACTCACATGGTCCACTTCATCTACAATTCTATCTGCAATTCTAGTCAAAATCGAATAAGGCAAATCAAAAGGCTTAGCAGTCATAAAATCGATTGTTTTGACTGCTCTTATAACAACAGCATAATCATATGATCTGCCATCGCCTTGAACACCTACAGTTTTCATATTAGTCAAAGCAGCATAATACTGACTGATTTGTTTATCATAACCCGCATTCTTAATCTCTTCTCTCAAAATATAATCAGCATCCTGAACTATCTTTACTTTTTCAGCTGTTACTTCTCCTATAATTCTTATTCCTAATCCTGGTCCTGGAAAAGGCTGTCTAAAGACTAAAGATTCAGGCAATCCTAAAGACAAACCGGTTCTTCTAACCTCGTCTTTGAACAAGTATCTCAAAGGTTCTACAAGCCCTTTGAAACCAATGTCTTTCGGTAATCCACCGACGTTATGATGGGATTTGATTTTAGCTGAGTTTCCACCTAAACCCGATTCAACCACATCAGGATAAATTGTTCCTTGAGCTAAATAGTCAATTTTGCCTAACTTATCAGCTTCCTTTCTAAATGTCTCTACGAATAACTTTCCAATTATCTTTCTTTTTTCTTCTGGTTCTGTAACACCAGCTAAAGCTTTATAAAAATCATTAGAAGCATCGACATATTTAAAATCTAAATCAAAGTTTTTAAAAGTATCTATTACTTCTTTAACTTCATTTTTTCTAAGCAATCCATGATTTACAAACACACAGGTAAGTCTCTTACCTATCGCCTTAGAAAGTAATGCAGCTGTAACTGAACTATCGACTCCACCAGATAAGCCCAACAAAACTCTTTCATCTGGTTTTACTTTTTCTTTTATTTCTTTAACCTTATCTTCAATAAAGTTCTCCATTGTCCAATTCTTGTCAGCTTTTACTATTTCAAATAAAAAGTTTCTAATTATTTGTTGTCCAAATTCAGTATCGTTTACTTCCGGATGGAATTGAACACCATATATTTTTCTTGTTTCATCACTAGCTATTGCATTAGGACAACTATCAGTTTCTGCATTTTTAATAAATCCACTAGGAAGTTTTGTGACTGAGTCATTATGAGACATGAAAGATATAAAAGAAGAAGGGATATTCTTCAAGAGCAATGAATTGCTATTGATAACATTTACTTTGGCATTTCCGAATTCACTCTTGTTTAAGCCTTTAACTTCTCCACCTAAATAATACGAAAGAAGTTGGAATCCATAGCATATTCCTAATACCGGAAGCTTAGATTCCAATACTTCTTTAGGAAGAGAAAAAGAGTTAGATTCATAAACACTATGAGGTCCACCAGTCAAGATGATTCCTATTACATTTCCTTGCTTAAGTTTTTCAGGTGCATCTTTATAAGAACAAATTTCAGAATATACTCCCTCGTCTCTAACTCTTCTACAAACCAACTGATTGTATTGACTTCCATAATCCAAGACTAATATTTCTTTTCTCATAATGTATGACCTCATCCATATAAGATTCTAGCAAATGAATTGAATTATATTTATGAAATGTCTTTCATTTTATCTAAAAAGGCCATGAACACTAATTCATGGCCTTATCTTTTCTTTAAAAAGCAAAATTATTTCTTACTGTTCAAAGGAATCAAAAGCAAAGCAATCACTCCTGATACTATTCCACAGATTCCAGAAAGAATGGATCCACTTCCTAGTTTATCAGTAGCATTGAAACCAATCTTTTCAAGTGTATTTATAGTCTTGTTAACACCGCTCATATCGAGTTGGTCTTTAATCAAAGGCAATAAGCAGAAACACATTATTCCACCAGCTAATAAGCATAAGAATGATAATAGAGGTAAAACATATTTGACCAATCCATTTTTGTTAGCCTTAGGAATAAATGAAAGAACTAAATATGTAACCAATAGAACTATTCCTATTACAAATAAGCAAAATATAGCAATCAATCCACCGTTTTGATTTTCTAAATCAACTGCCTTGGAATAATCGTTAACAGCCGGAATACTTCCTTTTAATATAATCGAACCACCCCAAGCTAATGTGAATCCAGATATAGAATATCCAACTGAATATGTGTTGTTTCCAAATGTATAACTAGATGACCAATCATAGAATGGCATCATCATGCAAACAACAGCACCAACTCCAGCTACAATCGCAAGAAGCACAAATAGAACCATCAATAAAGAAATCTTCTTTTTACTTTTAACCCTTCTTTTACTAGCCATTTTTCTTTCTCCTTTTTATTAACTTTATTATCTTAAATCAATACCAGAAACAATTTCTATACTTATTCAAGATATTAAACATATAGGCACAAACTGGTAATTATCTTCACCGATATATTTAAAAATACAATGAACAAAATTCAGTTTTTTTCTAAAAAAGTAGAAAAACAAGAAAAATAAGAGTAAAATACTATGGCTTTCGAGGAGTAGCGTAGCTTGGTTTAACGCGCTTGCTTTGGGAGCAAGAGATCGTGAGTTCAAATCTCTCCTCCTCGACCACTAGAAATTAACAGTTTGATACTCAATAGTATCAAACTTTTTTGTTTACCAAAAATAATTTATTCTCATTTGTCTTATGATATTAAGAGAGGTGATAAATATGCTAAAAATTTACGGAAGTGAGATGTGCCCTGATTGTGTGGCTTGTAAAAAGAATTTTGATTTCTATCATATCGAATACGAATTCATCGACATAAATAAGACTTTGAGAAATCTCAAAGCTTTTCTAAAGCTAAGAGATACTTTACCAGTCTTTGACCATTGCAAAGAAATAGGCGATATAGGACTCCCAGCTTTAGTCAAAGAAGACGGGACTGTCTTCTTATCGTGGGAGAAATTCTTAGAAGAAAACAATCATAAAGTTCTCGAATTCAAAGAGGAAGATATTAAAGTTTGTTCTTTAGACCACAAAGGTTGCTAATTAGGCAACTAAAATTTTCTCTACCTGCTCCTATTTCAAAATTATATTTAGCTATTCCTAAATCTATCTTTATATAAAAGCCAAATCCTGGTTTGGCTTTTATTTTGCCTTCTTTTAATTCAAAATAGAATTCTTGTTGATTCATAGCGGTAGGTGCATGGCAAAGAAAATCAAAACAAATAAAATGCACCGCATTTAGCGGTGCACCTCATCAAATCAAATCATCATTAATTATCAGATCTTGAATATCCATTCTTCATAAGGCAACTAGCATTATAAAGAACATTGTCCAACACTTTATCAGTCTCTTTTTGATAAATATCTGATACTTCTTGATTAGCCTTGACAATTAATTCTTTGATAGCATCTTTATTTTCGATTGCTAACTTATCATATTTGTTAATCAATTGATGACCCAAAGACATAGTCTTCTCTTGATATCTTTCAACATGAACTATAGCAGTGTTGAAATGTGCATCGGCCAAAGCAGCAACAAGTCTAGAAGACCAATATAAGTTGTTAGTATCGACTTTCAAGGTAGTATTACCTAAATAAGATGGAACAACATCGGTGTTGGTAAAGAAAGGAATCAATGTGTTGAACACATTTGATGCAAAGCCAATCCATTCAATAGATTTCATTCCTTCAGGAGCATATCCACGAACTTGAAGGACTGCCATAAAACAAGTTCTTGAAATTCCTATAGGTCTATACTTTCCTTTTTCAGCAGAATCGTTGAATCTTGCGTAGCAGTCGTATTTAGTTCCTTGGTAATGAGAAGCCTGAAGATACTTAACATCTTCAACGGAAACTTTATGAGCTGGTTTAAAAGCCCAAGGAATATCATCGGATTCAGGTTGATAATTTCCTTCAATCAACAAATTCTTATTCAATCTGGATAACAAATACCATGCACGAGGAGTGTTGTATACATGATCAGAATCAGTATAACTACCAAACGCAAGACGAGGATTGAATTGACCATCTAAGTTTAAATCTAAATGATTCTCTTCTATGAATTCTTTTAAATCCTTTGAGCAAAGATTGTTCTCTCCCTTACCATAGGCATCATCGAAATCAAATCTATCGAGACCGAATTGGTTAGGCATAATAACGACTTCATCATCATCGACACGTCTTGCAATCCAATGATGTCCACCGATTGATTCCAACCACCAAATAGAGTCTTTATCAGAAAAGGCAATTCCGTTAGATTCATAAGTTCCATACTTTTCTAACAAAACACCTAATCTCAAAACACCTTCCTTTGCAGAATGAATATAAGGAAGTACAATAGCGACCAAATCCTCTTCACCTATTCCACCGGCAACTTCAGGCTTATCGCCTTCAGCGGGTTGATAATTGACCATAGGATCAGCTCCTAAAACCAAAGGATTAGATGTGATTGTCTCTGTAGCTGTCATTGCAACATCTTCGCTGTTGATTCCACTAGCAGCCCAAATTCCTTTTCTGTCATCGACAGAAGGCATAGCTGTATAAGACAAGGGATTATCAGGTAATTCAATAGTTAAATGAGCAATCTTAGATTTATAAATTCTAGGTTGCTTGCTAGGAGATACAACCTCCAATCTCTTTGCTTCAAATACTCCTGTAGGAGCATCATCGTTACGTGAAATCAATGTGGATCCATCATAACTAACGCCTTTACCGACCAATATAGTTGTACAAGCCATAATAAATAATTTATTCCTCCAAACAATTAACAAATATAATAGTAAAAAGAAAAAAATTAAAGAGATATAAGCTTTGTTGTTGCTAAACATTACTATTTGTTGTACAAAATTAGAAATAAATGAGTATTTACTATGAAAATAAAAATATTTCTTTTGTTGTTACCACTGTTCTTATTAGGATGTGGTAAAAAGTCTATCAGTACCACAAGCAAGACAAGTCCAAATACATTTCAAACAAATAATTCCAATCAATCAACAACAAATAAGATTGAAATCGACAACTATCAAAACAAATATGATGGTGTCAATTATTATGTGACTGATGAAATAGAGTATTATTCAACTGTCACATCTAGCACCAAGCATGCCTATCTAACACTCCCCTACAATTATTATTCAAATAAAAAGTATCCAGTCTTGTATTTGCTTCATGGGTTGATGCAAACACATAAGAGCTGGGTTCAATCGTGCAAAGCAGACATAATCCTATCTAATTTAGTCTATTGTAAATCAGCAAAAGAAATGATCATCGTAAGTGCTAATTCTTTATGCAACAATAATGAGTCAAATCCAAGTTTAGCTGATGCAGCTATCATCTATGACAAAACAAAAGAAGATTTGATTTCATCATTGATTCCTTATATAGAATCGAATTATTCAGTCGAAGCGAATAAAGAAAATAGAGCGATAGCAGGATATTCTATGGGTGGAAGAGAAGCTTTATTAACAGCTTTCACTTATCAAGAATATTTCGATTATATCGGAGCGTTCTCTTCTGCTTCCATGTATATGAATATCATTTCTAATTCAGGTGAAAAAGCAATGGATGATTTTATAGTCGATAAAACAAAAGGTGGATTCAAAAAAATACTGCTGACTAAAGGAAAATCTGATTTCATGACTAATGATAATACGGATACTTACGATAAAATGATGACTAAGAACAATATCGATCATGAATTCATCAAGATGAATGGCGGTCATGATTACAGCGTATGGAGCAATAGCATAGAAATGTTTATGAAAGATATATTCTAAAGTTTAATTGCTGATAAAAATTAGTTTTCCTTTCTCCTTCTCCATCTATATCTACCTAACTTATATTTTTGAAGAAGTTCATCTGGAATTTCTTTTACATCTTTTAAGTTTCTAGTGACCACTAGATCTTTTCCATTTTGATCACCATCAAACAAATAAACTGGAAAACTAATAACCATCACATGATTTTCAGGCTTGTATATATCATCAAGTTTATATTGGTAAATTTCTGATGAATCGATAATTATATTACCTTCTTCATCAAGTTTATGGTGAGTATATTTAAATATCGTCGATTGCAATTCATATACTTCCCATGTGTTGCTTGAATAATCGACATCATACTCTACAATTGATCCCAATCTATTATCATTAAACAATTGGCATTTTAAATACTTAGCCTTATCACCTTCAATTTCATAGCAATTAAGCTGCATGTAACATTTACCATAAGAAGGAGAATTATCGACTAAAATACATACATTATCAAATAGGAAACAAGTAGAAAAACAGATTTCACCCATAACATATTGTTCAACCATCACTGGAGTTCTACCTTTGTAATAATAAATCAAATATGAATCAACATCCGGTTTTTCTTTTAAAAGTTTTCCCTTCTTATAATGAGATGTTCTATTAAACATCTTATTTCTTTCATCATAATATTTATCGTATCTTCCATATTCAGAACATACTTCGTTTGTTTTTTTATTCACTTCATATAAAACTTTGTCATATACTAAATTATCGTATTCTTTTTTATAATCAATATTTTTATATTTCTTAAATAAATCAATGGCATTACGTTCCATTTTCAACATGTATTCTATATGATTCATTATATAAGCTCCTCATATTGATCAGTTATCTTCTTCCCATCTATACTTTCCAACTTTGTATTTCTTTTTCAGTTCATCCGGAATTAACATTCCAAAACTAGGATCCCCCATATTAAAATCTACCCGATTTCCACCATAAGTAATTTGATAAATTAATTTACTTGCATCTTCTAAGTTTTCTCTATAAATATCCTCAAAATTATATTGATATTTTTCAAAAGGTTTAATTTTATTCCAGTAATTTTTGCTAGTCATTATATAATGCTCAAAATAAAAAAATGATTCTAAAAGCTCATATTTATCTAATCTTTTAGTCGAATAATTAAAAACTGTTTCTTCTAATCTATTAAGCCTTTTATCTTTATAATCAAATAATTCCAAAAAATGTGCTTCATCATTTTTTCTATGTGAAGTATATAAACATCCCATACAAGCTTTATCATCATGTGTGCTGACAGCAACAAAGACATTTCCGTAAGCTAGATATGAAGTGGAATATTGAAATCTTTCATTATAGCTTTCAATCAAGACTACTTTTCCGTCTTTGTAATAATACTTCCAATATTCTCCTTTCTCAGGTTTCTTTGGACTCAATCTTCCTGGATAATATGTACTTCCATTAAACCAATTATTTATCGGATTATACAATTCATAGTATCTTCCAAAGCACGGATTAAAACTAACACTTTTTTCTCTTTTTCATATAAAACACTGTCATACTTAACATTCTTTAGTTCCTTTTTATAATCCAAGGCCCAATATTTCTCGTATAAGTCTATTGAATCTCGCTCCAGTTTAAGAACATATTCCAATATGGTCATAGATGTATCCTCCTAGAAAGGCAAATTAGCGTTAATCTTCACAAGAATAGCATTCATTGTAGCTATTCTTTTTCTCATGCACATGTTTCCTTTTCTTTTGCTTTTTGATTTTACTTTAATCAATTTTGTTTATCAATATTAATAATATATTTATGTTATTAAATTAAGAATCTTTTTGTCATAGAAAAAATTAAAAAAATAAGCTAGAAAAAATAGGTGATTTTTCACTAGTTTTTTCTTATTTTTTTACTACTTATTTTCATAGTTAAAAATAAAGTGCTAACAGTCATAAAAAACATAGTAAACATCGATACTTTTTTATATATTTTAGTTTGCTAATTTCAAAATAAAAAATTAGGTTTTTTTATTTTAAAAACCAAGTTAGGTTTTTTTTTGAAATTTCTTATTGATTTTTTGATTGGTTTGCCCCATACTACTCAACGATTTTCTGACACAGATATAGATACGGAAAATAGGTTAGGGGGAACATAGGTAAATTGGAACACATATCTTCTGGTTCGGATCTTGATCCTGGGGGTGTAGTTTTAATTAATGCTCGTGCTCTATTGAGTCGATACGTCAATCTTTTTTTGAATAAAAATTCAAAAAAAGGCTCTGCTTGTTTTTGTTCAATTATAGAAGATAAAAATATTTAAATTCTATGAACGAACTTTTTTGGCGTCTTTTTAAGAAAAGGATTTATTAAATGGAAAGTAACTTATTTCAAAAACCCGTAGTAACTGTCGGCGACAACAAAACTGAACCAGTCAATGACAAGGCTACCACCAACACTATTGAGTTAGGAAAGAACGGAAAGCATGTCGAAAGAAACTTCGACAGACCACGTTCACCAATGACAGATGAGAAGATTATCGAGTTCAAACACGTGACCAAAATCTTTAATGGCGTCACAGTCATCGAAGATGAAAACTTCTATGTCAGGAAAGGTGAATTCTTAACAATTCTCGGACCTTCTGGTTGTGGAAAATCCACAACATTAAGAATGATTGCTGGATTTGAGACACCTACATCAGGAGATATTCTCTTAGAAGGAAAAGACATCGTTACGATGCCTGCTTACAAAAGACCTATCAACACAGTCTTCCAACATTATGCTTTATTCCCAAACTATGATGTTTATGGAAACGTCGCTTTTGGATTAAAGCAAGTCAAAATTCCTGTTCCTCTCAAGAAGAAAGACGGAACTCCTGTTTTGAAAATTAACAAGACTAAGATTAAATATTTAAAAAAGCAGATTGCTCGTTTATCCAAAGATACTATCATGGATCAAAACGAAAAAGAGGAGAGAATCAAGAAATTCGAGGAAATTATCGAAGAATTGAAGAACACTCCAGAACAAGCTTACAAATACCGCCACCTTTCTAATGCTGAAATGGACGATAGAATTATGAGAGCTCTTCAAATCGTCGATCTCGATGAAATGGAAGGCCGCTCTATCGACACATTATCCGGTGGTCAGCAACAACGTGTCGCTATCGCTCGTGCTATTGTACTTCAACCTAAGATTCTACTTTTGGATGAACCTTTGGGAGCTTTGGATTTAAAGATGCGTAAAGATATGCAACTCGAATTGAAAGAGATGCATAGAAAATTGGGAATCACCTTTATTTACGTCACCCACGACCAAGAAGAAGCCTTGACAATGTCCGACACAGTCATGGTCATGAGCGATGGTGTAATTCAACAAATCGGAAGTCCTACCGATATTTATAACGAGCCAAAGAATGCTTTTGTCGCAGATTTTATCGGAGATTCCAACATTTACAACGGTGTAATGACAGGTGAAAAGAGAGTCAAGATATTAGGAAAAGAATTTACATGTTTGGATGACTTCCCCATTCACGATAGAGTCGATGTCGTCATACGTCCTGAAGACATCAAATTGTCAACAACACAAAAAGAAGATAGTTTCGAAGGATTTATCGACAGCAAGGTTTTCAAAGGAATATTCTTCCAATACTCAATCATGGTCGGAAAAGAAGAAGTCATTGTTAAATCAACAAAAGATTTTGCTGAAAAATCAAATATCTTCTTAACATTAGTTCCTGATTCAATGCATATTATGAAGAAACAATTGAGTACTAATGTTTTCACCGATATTCAAATCGATAAAAATAACAATGCCGTTATTGATGATGTTCCCTTCGAAGTCAACATCACTCAATTATTAGCAAACTCCAATGTCGATGAAGATGGATATCTCGTCGTTGGAAACAGCAAATACGATCTCACTGGATTCAAAGTGACAGCTACAGTAAAGCCTGAAGATATTCAAATTACAGACGATATATCTTCTTCTCAAATCGGAGCTACAGTTATATCTCAAGTCTATAAAGGAGATCATTATTTGATCATCGCCAGAACTGATGATGAAGAAGAAGACTTCATTATCTCCACGCCTTATCCTTTCAACGTAGGTGATACAGTTGGTATATCAATTCTTAAAGACAAGATTACTTTAAGAGCGAAAGGAGATATTTCAGAATATGAAATCTAGGAAAAATGGTCAAAGGTTCCTAGCAGTTCCTTACATTGTATTTCTTGTTCTATTCGTCATCTTGCCAATATTAATCATCATCTATTATGCATTCACTGATTCAAATGGTTATTTTTCTTGGCAAGCATTAGTTAGCTTCTTTACTTCTACAACAAAACTATCAGTCTTGTTCGTTTCAATATTAATCGGTTTATTCAATACAGTATTATGTTTGTTGATCGGATATCCTGTCGCATATTTTTTATCAAATCCTAAATATAATAAAAATGCGATGATGGTCATGTTGTTCGTTCTCCCAATGTGGATTAACTTCGTTTTAAGAACAGGTGCAACACGTGATATTCTATCTTGGATTGGAATAGACTCTGGAGAACATCCAATCGTTACAACAATGATAGGTATGGTCTATAACTACTTACCTTTTACTATATTACCACTTTATTCCACATTATTGAGATTGGACAAGGGACAAATAGAAGCTGCAGCAGATTTAGGTTGTTCTCCTTTCCAAGTATTCATAAAAAATATCATTCCTCAGTCCATGCCTGGAATTATGGCTGGAGCTCAAATGGTCTTCATGCCGACTATGTCGTCTTATGTCATATCAGACACAATGAGTAACGGAAAGATAATGCTATTTGGAAACTCAATTGCTTTGTCTTTCAACAACTCTAATTGGAACAGCGGATCATTTATGGCATTAATCATGTTGATTCTAGTGTTCCTATCTATGCTAGTTTCTAAGAAATTTTCCAGAAATAACGATTATGTCAGAGGAGGTGGAGCATGGTAACTCTAAAGAAAGTACTAGCATCATCTTTCTTATGGATAATGCTTTTGTTGATGTATCTTCCTATTCTAGTTTTAATTGCTTTTTCTTTCACTGACACTAACGTTATCGGTGTTTGGAATAACGGAGGTGGATGGTTAGGAACAGGCTTATCAGGTGATTTATATGTAAATCTATTCCATAATCAAGAAATAGGAATCGCCTTAGGTAACACTGTAATTTTAGCTATTACATCTGCTTTAGTTTCAACAGCAATAGGAACAATAGGTGCTATCGGATCATTCTATTCAAAGAGAAGAACTCAAACTGTTATCGAAGGAATGACTCAAATTCCTGTTGTAAATGCTGAAGTCGTCATGGCTTTATCATTGACAGTTATGTTTGTTTTTGCAGGTAATATCATATTTAGAAATTCTCTCTTCTCATACTGGACTTTGTTAGCAGGACATTGTGTTTTATCTATGCCTTTCGTTTATTTGAACGTAAAGCCAAAGTTACAACAAATGAATCCAGAATTATATGAAGCTGCATTAGATTTAAATGCAACTCCCGCCCAAGCATTGAGAAAAGTCATCATTCCGCAAATCGCACCTGGAATATCTTCTGGATTCCTTCTCGCTATTTCATTGTCTTTGGATGACTACATAGTCACTGCTTTCACTGCAGGAAATGGATTACTCTCTGGTGAGAACACTATAACCACTCTTTCTACTTTAATTCAATCAAAGATAAGAAAAGGACCTGTTCCACCAGAAATGCGTCCATTAACAACTTTCATTTTCTTAGCAGTAGTGTTAGTAGTCATTATCAATACTATCTACACAAATCATCATAGTAAAAACATTCAAGCAATACACGCTCGTAAAAGAGCAAAACTTGCTAAAGAAAGGAGATAAAAATGAAAAAGCAATCAATTTCGTTAGGACTTATCTCTTTAGCTTTTATCGCACTAGAAATCGGTGGATCTGCTTCTAGCCTAGGATTAAAAGCTGCAAAGGCAATCGACATATCAAACAATATCAAGAGGGCTGAAAATTCCCAAGTACAAGTATTGAAAGTCTATAACTCTGATGACTATATTCTTCCTGACATGGATGCTAGAGAAGCTGAAAACAATGGTTATGACCCAGAACCTATCAAAGGTATCAATACTAGATTTGAAGAATATATGAAGAATGAATATGGTAAAAATGTAAGAGTTCAATATGAGACATTTTCTACCAATGAAGATATGATTAACCAATTGAGAACAGGAAAGATTGATTTCGATCTTGTCTGTCCTTCTGATTATGCAATTCAACGTTTGATGGCTCAAGATTTAATCATACCTTTTGAAAGCAATGATTATCCTGGATCTACTCCAAACTATGATCATTACGCCTCACCATATTTGATTGAGAAGGTTAAATCCATTAAAGCAGTGGATTGCTATAACGGTGGGACAAGTGGTGAAGAAAAAACTGACATCATGCAAAATTATATGCGTGGATATATGTGGGGTACTGTCGGTCTTCTCTATAATCCTATTTTCTATAAATTCCAAGATAGAAATATCACACTGGAAAAAATCACCGAAGATATTCAAGACTGGAACATAATGTGGGACGAAGACTATAAGAACACTGCTTATGCAAAAGACTCTGTCAGAGATACTATGGCAGCTGTTTATATGAATGCTTTCCACGATGAAATCTACGCTTTAAAAGATCAGTTTGAAGCAAAGACTATTTCAGATGATGAATACAACGAAAAGCTCACTGAGATTTTCAATAGAACAGAACAACATTATTTAGATCAGCAAATTTCAAATTCATTGTCTACATTATCTAAAAATATCTATGGATATGAAGTAGATAACGGTAAAGACGACATTCAAAAAGGAACAATGGTTGGAATAGATTTGGCTTGGAGTGGTGATGCTGTATACGCCATGAACGGAGCTGATGATTTAAGAGAAACTGATCCTTCTAAGCCAACTCTTTATTACGTTTTGCCTGAAGGCTGTGATAACCTTTGGCTAGACGGATGGTGTATGACTAAAAACGCCTTGACCCATGGTGTGACCGAATTAGCTCAACAATATGTAGACTTCTTATCTAATCCTTTTCCCGAAAGTGACGAATACGAAATGGGTCCTGCCGTCGCAAATATGGATTACATCGGATACACTCCATTTATCGCATCAGATGAAATATTAAATTACCTCAGAGATAGTTATGACGTGAGAACACCTGAAGAAAATGAGGAAATCATCGGTGATGAAACAAGCGATGGTTCATCCGGAAATGAAGAAGATAATCCATATATCGATGCACCTGAAGGTGTAGAAGGCGAAGATTATTTGAAGAAAGACTTGTCTTACTTCTTCGAAGGAACCTTGGAAGATAATACAGATGCTTATATATATTATGATGTCGAATCTAAAGATAGACAATTAGACGCTATGTATCCTGACGCTTCTATCCTTCCTCATCTAGTCATCATGAAAGATTACGGTGATAGAACAACAGCAGTCAATGAAGTTTGGGAAGCTGGAAAAGCACTTCAATTCCCAGTTTGGGGTTATTGGGTTGTCCTTTCCATAATACTAGCCGGTCTTATCACTTGGGGTGTCTTAGCATTAAGAAAAAAATCCTTAAACGATAAAAGAAAAGCTAGAATGGCTGCTATTGTCTTGAACATGGATGAATCTCAAACAACTGAGAAGCAAAGAAAAGACGCACATAAAATAATTGAAAAAACAAAGAAGCAAAACAAAGACACCACCACAAAGACTGATTTACCTAAGCAATAAGCGAACATAATTTTAAATCAACACTTTTTAAAAATAGTGTTGATAAATTCAGCCTCATCGAAGTCTATGATTATAGGCGTTCAAGGGGAATGAATAAGATGAACACAGATAAAGTTTATGCAGAATCTATCGCTAAGGAATATTAGGAATGTGCTTAGCAATGGGTGTAATCGGTGAAGGAACTACACCTATGTTTATTTTAGGAATCATTACAGGAATAATCGGAATAGTGGGTATTTGCGTTAACTATCCAATTTGCACTGCAATGCTAAACTCCAGAAAGAAAAAATATGCAGCTGACATCATGAAACTCGCCGAGGAAATCACTGATGTCGATGCTGATACTACTGCCGAAGAAGAAACAAAGTAAGTCTATTATGAAAAAAGGGCGAATCCGCCCTTTTTTATGATTAAAAGTAACTTCAAAGAATCAATAGATCATATTTGCAATCTAATAATTCAATTGATTCCAAGAAGTAAAATATAAATCAACTAATTAGATTTGCTCAATATCATCGCTTTATCGACGACTATCTTTCCATTTAAAACTTCAACTTCTTCATCATTCAGCAAATCATGATACTTTCCGTTATATTCATCAGGAAGGATTGCTATTTCTTTAGTGCCTTCCAACGGGAATAATCCAATCTCATAATCCTTTTCATTATAAGTATTTACTAAAGCCAGCAACGAACCTTGTTCATCTAACATTTCTGTAGTTCTGATATCCTTATTCTTTTCTCTTCTTTTCAAGGCTATGTTCTTTTTGACAAATTCAAAATAATCCTCATCTTTTATTTCTAATGAGACATCTTCTTTCTCAAAGAAATTTAACTGTTTATCATTTCCAACTTCTTCACCGAACATCAAGAATCCAGTTCCTTTTCCAAAGAATGAATAAGCTAATAGCGACTTGGTAGCTTCTATATTTTTACTATAAGAAGCTATTCTTCTTTGATCGTGATTCTCAATCGTTAAAAGATGACCTTTATTTACACCTATTGAAGCAATAGATAAATTATATAAAGCTCTGTATTGACTTAAATTCATCATAGCCTTTTCTCTATCAATATCCCTGTTTTCTAAATATCCTTTAAGCCACTGCCAAATATCATAAGGATAAAGGATATTAAATCCAGCATCCATCAATTCCTGTTGAGTATCCGCATTAAATCCAACTTTCCAAGTATAAAGAACAAAACTAGAATCAATTGCTTCACCTATATAAATAATATCTTTATTTATAGGATCCAATTCATTTCTTAGCTTTTTAAAGAAAGACAAAGGAATTAAAGAACATACATCAAATCTAAATCCATCTATTCCATAATTTACGACGTAATTCTTCAATACGGATACAAGATACTCATCTAGACCATACTTATAATGATCCAAATCATATACATCTGCCCAATCACCAACTTTGTTAGCAAACTCACCTTTTGAATTGTGATAGAACCATTCAGGATGTTCTTCTAATAATCTGCTATCTCTAGAAGTATGATTAAAAACAACGTCCATGACAACTTTAAGACCTAAAGCATGAGTTTTAGAGACGAAGTCTTTCAAATCACCTAAAGTACCATAATCTGGTGTTACTTTCTCGTAATCTTGGATAGCATAAGGCGAACCATAAGTTCCTTTTCTTCCTTTAACTCCAATAGGATGAAAAGGCATCAATTGAATAATTGTTACACCTAAACTCTTAATATATTCAAGCTTAGTTTCAGCTGCTTTAAAAGTTCCTTCCTTGGTAAAGTCTCTAATAAATACTTGATAGACAACTTGATCAAAAATATTCATATAATTATCCTCCATATAATTGGATACATTAAAATTATCAATCTCTCTTTTTAAAAAGGTCAATTATTATTTTCAATAAGTTGTTTATAAACCTCTGTTTATTATTACAATTTTTAGAAAAACCATCATGATGATTTTTTTAGAAAATTATCTAAGAAATTGTAGTATCTTAAATTGTTAAGGACTTTTAAGTCAAATCATTGATTAGTAAAAAAAGGAGTGTATAATAAATATGAAAGCGCTTAGCTAAAGGAGGCCTCATGAAAAATTTCTTCAAAATTTGTTTGGGATTTATATTACTCTCAACTCAGTTTAATTTTAAATTACCTGATGTTAATCCCCCTGTAAATTCTATTCAATCCAAAAGACAAGTCAAAGATGTTTCTCAAGTTGACAACTTTAAAGTGGAAATATCAAAAAGAGATAACATTAATGATTTTATAAGTACTTACAACTTTTATACTTCTAATGATATTGCTTCAAATTTAATTGTTGCAGATGCTTTAAATAAAGATAATTATATAGATGGAATTTATGAATTTAAATTAATTTCAAACAATGTTTTTTATGACTACTTGAATTTCAATTCGTTATATAGCGAAAAATATGTTGTCGAAATAATTAGAACAGATTCATCAACTAATCTTATTAAAGAATTTTATATACCAAATGATAATGAAGTGAATAAAATTATTGAAAAGTCCCTAAGGATTAATAACAATGATTCAGTTTTCAGCAATTTAATTACCAGCATTAATATTGAAAACTCATACAAATCTTCATTACCATCTATAGTTCCTCTCAACACAATATCGTACACCGAGGATGTTAACAATCAAAACATATTAGACCATTTTTTAAGTACCCAAAGTATAGATACCCCTGAACTTGTTATGACGAGTCAAAACACGTATAAAAAAGTTGTCGATCATCAAATAGTTAATTTGATTTCAAGAAACAAATTCACCAATGTTGGTACCTATACAAGAAGTGGAACTGAGTGGGGATTTTTTCTAAAAACATATAATGATTATGGTAGCAATATGATTTCCAGTCTACTTATATATGACATTAATAACTTAAAATTTAGTACAAAGGAATTTGACATCGTTAGTATCAAAACCGTTTATACAATGAATTTTAAATACGATTCCGCTTTAAATGTTGTATACAGAGATTCCCCTAATAACTATTGTATTGGAAACCCTCAATATAAAGCTTCTATTCAGTATATAACCTTAAATGACAATAAAAATAATTTCACTATACCTAATAGCATTGAAAATGATCATGGATATTGCTTTAGTTCATATGAAGCTGCACTTATAGGAGTTGGTAAGAGTTTCAGCCAAAGTTATGTTGATTCTTTATCAAACATTCTTATAAAAGCTGGAAGTATAGCCTTAGCTGCTGCTACACAAAATTGGTCATTATCCAGTCAAATAGTTGCTGGATTGGCTTATGACTGGATTACTAATTCAGTCGTCAATTATATTATGCAGTCAGCTGAAAATAATTCAGCCGAGCAAAAAGAAATTGACGATTACAAAGCAAAAGGAAAATATGTGAAAAAATATCATAAAATTTTTCCTGCATCCAACTTTGGAACGATGAAAAGAACTAATCAGTTTTATAAAACTCTTTTACTAAGTTCTCCTTATCAAAACGAATCGGAAATAGAAAATAACAGAAATAATCCAATGTTATTTAAGAATAATCAGGATTCTATAAATTATTCGTTTAATCTAATGTCAGAAGGAGACTCGAGCGATAAATATACTTTTTTACTAAATCATTATTTCAAATTAGACATTTTCAACGATAACACATGGTTATTTAATCAAAACCCGGAATTTCTTAAGCAAATTGAATTTAGCTGGTCTTATGCATATGGATACGACATAAATAGTGATATCACAATAACCAACGGACAAGAACAAAATATACTTTTTGGCAAAAACGGTCAGCAAATCGAATTCACTCCAAAATATGATGGTGTTTATGATGCTCTACTATACGATATGCCGGCAAAAACAACATTATCACTAGAAAACACATCAATATGTTCAGGTGATATGAATAAAGATGAACCTTTATTAAGCGATAGATCATTTCCAACAATAAATGTGATTAAAATAAATCAGTACTTCCACAAGAATCAAAAGTATATCTTTAAAATATTAGGCTCTAAGGATACTACAGGATTTGCTCACTTTAGAATGATTAAAAGTAGTAATTCTTCGCTAAAAACAGGTTCCAATAATTATGGTACAAACTACATAAGCAAAGCTATCAGTAATCCTGGTTTTACTATGGATACGGAACTTGTCCCACAGTCTGATGGTCTATATACAATAAATGTAATATCTTCAACAAACGCTTATACAACAGATACATATTTCGAATTATTAAATTCAGATTTCAAGCCAGTTTTTAAAGACGATGATGGATGGGGTGGAAGAGTTGCTGGAGCAAGGTTTAATCTCAAAAAAAATCAACGTTATTATATTGTCAGTAGAAAATATATAGAATCCGAATCAAGCGAATATAATGTTTCTATATTCAAGCAATCATACCTTCCTGACACATCGCAAAATAGTTTGTTCTTCTTTAAAGAAATTGGTCCAAATGTTTATTCGGAAGATATATTAATTTCTTTTAGGACAAATAGAACTCTTAGATTTACTGCAAATTATGGGAATATCACATCTGGTGTACAAAAAAATATTTGGCTGAACATTTATGATGCTAATATGTCATTATTATTTAATGGAGGCGATATATTATCAAGGTCAGCAAGTTACACATTTGATCTAGATAAGCTATATATCCTAAGGATATCAGTCCCTATCTCAAATACTGGTGGTGTTTCTTTATCTGTAGAAAACTTGTGAGGTAATCAAAATGATAAATATTATTAATCTTTCATATAAAGAAAATGGTACTCTAAATGATGCTTATTATTTAAAAGAAATCAATTTAAACTTACCTTCATGTGGCTTAGTCATTTTTACTTCTGATGATAAGAAATCATATTTATCTTTTATAAAGATATTAGTTGGATTATATCCTGCAACAAAAGAATCAAAGATAATTATTGATAGTGAAGATTTCACTAAGTTAAAAGGAGAAGCTAAACTTAGTTATATCAATACTAATATCGGATTCATCTCAGAAAATAGCCTCCTAAACCCAGACTTAACTGTTATAGATTCAATAAAACTTAACTCATTTTTGTCAAAAGAAGAGATTGATTCCACCTTAGAGAAATTAAACTTATCATTAATTAAAAATAAAAAGATATCTAAGATAACTGATGAAGAAAAAGAATGTGTATGCATAGCACAAGCTATTTCAAAGAATCCAAATATATTATTAGTAGAACCTACAATAACAAAAAATACCCGATATTTAAATTTATTAAAAGATTATTCATACAATCATCTTGTGCTTATATTTAGTGAAGACAAATCAACATTTAACGATGAAACAATTTCTTTTATTGAATTTAAAAATGGACAGCTGTTTAATTCTTCTATTAAAAACAACGAAGGAAAAATATTTAAAAGAGAAAAGAAATCAAACAAACTCAATTTTATCAGTACGATAAAATTAACTTTATCTTATTTAAAAAGAAATATTATTCAAACTGTTATTACGTTACTGTTATTTATAACTGGATTAACCTTATATGGAATGAGCGATACTTTCTTAAGCTTTAATTACAATAAGGAATTAACAAGCTATACGTTGAATCACTCTACAGGAAATGCATTATCAATAAAATATCCATCCATCTTCGATGAATATAATTTCATAAATTCTTCAGATGTCAATCTTATAAATGAGGAAACTGGTGTTAATTTTACGAGAGTATTAGAAGATAGTTCATATATTCCTACTCTATCTCACAATTATTTAGGTATTAATTATCTAGGACCTGGATATCTAGATGATTTAGATGTTATAGGTTCAATTACTTCAACAAATCTAAGTGATTTTCCAAGCACATTTTCAATAATGGCTGGTGATTTTCCAAAAGAAGACAATGATGTTATGATTACAGATCTCCAATATTATATTTTTAAAAATTGTGGTTATCAAAGAATAACAAAGGAAAACAACTCTTTCAAAATAACTGATCAAATTGAGCCAGAAAACATAACTCCTGATTCCCTTATTGGAAAATATGTCAATGGTGGAGAAAATTCCAGTCACGAAAGCAGCTTCTTTAAAATATGTGGGATACTAAATACAGGATTTGATTCTGAAAAAGTTAAAGAAATAATTAATAACTACGATAGTAAAACATTTTTAGATACTTTAGAAGGAAAAAAATATTCCTATTACTGCTTAAGTATCGTATCTTCAAACTATTTCAATAAAATCAATGAATCTTCGAAATGTAGATGGGTTATCGCACCAGCCACCAAAGATGAGACAGTAATTAACAACATCATTAAATATCTATCGAAACAAAAGAGAAATGAAGCATTTTATAAATATAGAATAACAAATGAATATAGTGCCTTATTATCTATAGCAAAACAAGATGCAAATAAAGAAATGAATCTCTATCTCAAATGGTCAATTCCTTTATTGATATTATCCATAGCATCGTTTATTTGGCTTCTTTATTCAATGACTAAGAAACAATTTGCTGACTCAATCAAATTGAAAGAACTAGGTTATAGCAAAAAAGAAATACTTAAGCCTATTTTATGTGGAACTATCTTTATTCTCTTAATCAGTCTAATAATCTCCATTGCTTTTGTCTTTATATTTAAAATTCCTCAATTTCCTGAATGGTTTGATAGCTATAATCATACTATCGGTTTCTATAAGCCAAATATAAGACAAGTTGGAACTATGTTAGGCGTAGGTCTTCTGACATATCTGTTGTCATTAATTCCAACATTTTATAACTACAAAAACAAATAACAAAAAGCTGGCAGTTGCCAGCTTTTCATATTTTATAAATCCAACAAAATAGTTAACAAAATTTTTTTCGAAAACTAAAGAGCAAACTAAATATATCGTTGAGTCCCACTGATTTTATTATTTAATCGAGCAGTATTTTCAATTAGCATATTTATTTTTTTCTTTCAATTCATTGTCCCATGTTCGCATAGCATCGATCACAGGCTTTAATGAGATTTATTTAGGAACATATGTTCCTATTCCTTCATCGTATCTATATGAATCTCCACAATCCCATAAATCAAAAGCCAATTTATATGCATCTATAGATTCATCCTTGAAAGTTCCTTCCAAATCGACAGTTCCATTGGTGATCAACATAAAACCAGTTTGATAACCAATGTTTTCATTTGAATATAGCAAGGCCATTTTTATATTTGGATGAAGCTTTGATAATTTAATTATCAAAGGTATTGGTGGATTCCAAGCTGTATCGAACATCAAATAATTAAACCCTATTTTAGTATTATATGAATTCCATTTAGTTCCCCACTTGTCGACACACCAATCGTACCAATTCATATATTGATAATCTTTATAATTTTGAATCATCTTTCTACCTAGTTCTTCTACTTCATTTATATTATCTTTATATTTAGTTATTATTGCTTTTATTTCATTTTGATCTATTAAAAAATCATCGAAAAAACATCTAGTTTTCTTCAAATTGTCTATCAACGATGAATACTCATCTATAATCCATTTGTCTTTCTTCTCTCCATATTCTTTAAATGATGGATTTATCTTAGCTAAATATAATTTCAATCCATCATAACTTTTTGAACTGATTTCAATCTCTAATTCTTTAGGAAGTTTTATCACAGTATTAAAATCAAAATATATATTATTAAATTCATCATATTTGCAATGATACTTTTGTAATTCACTTATGAATGTATTAGATACTATCAATTTATTTCTAATCCAATTTGGCATACATAATTCTCCTAATATTAATTCAAATATTCATTTGCCGGATCTAAATACAACTCTCTAGATTGATATGAGATGTCATTATAAAATTTCCTATCATATACAATGCTTTCTTCAAATGAAATTCCTGTTTCTATTGCTTTAATTACAATTCTTTCTACCTCATATTTGTCTATTGCTTCTTTTAATGTTAAACAATTTTTATTTTTACCATTTTCTTCTTTCATCATACATGAATAAATACTCCAAGCACTTTCAAATTCAATTTTTAATAATGCCGTATCATTTTTTATTTCTTTGTCTTTACTAATGATAAATGTCCTACTAAAAAATTCTTTTTTATTCTTATCTATTTCAGCGTCACCAGCTAAAAACAAATCTAGGAATTTATCGGCATTTTTTGTCGGTAAAAACACTGCCATAGATGCTTCAGACCAATTTGGCATATTATTCTTTTCCTTCCATCATTTCTCGTATGTATTTATTAAAAGATCCTACAGATCTTGAATAGGCATATGCTGATTCCAATGCCATATTAAATAACATATTGTCATTACAATACTGTATAACCTTTTTAACTTGCTCTTCAGTTAAGCTTATAGTATCACCAGTTTGAGAATCGACACCTGCAAAAATAATTGGTCCACAAATAACTCCATAGTTTTCTGGAGTTACTATATTAGGTCTCATACCATTCATTAGAAATTCATCATTAAAAATAATATCAACCCCATCAATAGGACAAGGTGCAATATCTATCAGACCTTCACAAAATTCAGATAATTCTTTATATGTGTTTTTTATCCTTCTTACTTCAACCTTTTCATCAGGTAGTTTCATAACTACTGTAATAATTTCTTCTTTTTTCATCATCATTTCCTTTCTATATGTAGGATTTCTTCCTCCATCTAAAAAGTGGACTCAAATCTTCTTTTTTTGTCTTATAAAACTCGGTATTGATTTTTGTTAAGAAAATTACAATTTAATAATCATGTGATACAAATTTTGCATCTTTTTATGGTTGTAAAAGGTGGTAAATACCATGGATACAATCCTGGAAATGCCATTTCAGAAGGAGGTGTAAATTTAGTGCCAGATGGATATCAAGTGACATCAGAAACAAGTGGAAGCGATACTTATTATTCAGTATCTAAAGTTCAATAGATTTAATAAAACTTTTCCAATTCGAATATACAAAGCAACGTTTTTTAAACAAGCCGAATTCCCCCCACTACAAAAAGGGGAACGGCTTTTTTGTTGTAAATGTTATGGCAAAACATCCGTGAATTATCATTAAATCATAAAATATATATTTATATTTGTACAAAATTAGCTGACCACTTTATACATTTAATTGAACATCAATAATTATCATTTATTATCATCAATTACAAAGTCAAATTGATCAATATTTATGCTATAGCCTCTCCATAGATTAGAGTTTCAATCATACATTATCGATTCTAATGAAGAGGCTTTTCAATTGTTTAGAATAGTGTTGTTTACCCATAAATTTGAACTGATTAAGGTACTTTTTTCATCTTATCATATTATCTTATAAAATTTTATATTAAAAAACTCCAAGCTTTTACTTGGAGTGAAATAATCTTTGTGGTGGCCTCTATCGGACTTGAACCGATATGCTTTAGGGGCACCTGATTTTGAGTCAGGCTTGTATACCAATTTCAACAAGAGGCCAAGGGAAATTATATCATAACTAATAATAATTTCCACTATTATTTTTGTTTTTCTATAAATTCTTCTCAGTTTTCTACTTGATAATACCTTCTTCTATCAATTTATTGATCATTGCTAGAGACAATTTCCTCTTTCCTTCTCTTTGAGAAGCAAAATCACCATAGAAATAAGGCTCAAAATCAGGAATTGATAACTTTACATGCCAATATGGTTTTCCATTTTGATCATGCTTTTCTTCGAATTCATATAAAGGTTTCTTTATCACACCTTTTTGATAGAAAATATTTAGAACTTGAACCGCACTATCTTCTGATACTTCACTCTTTTCTTTAGCTTCTTCAGTCTTTTCTTCACCTATCTTATTCATCTTGATATAATCGAGAATAATCTTAGATACTTTCATTCTAGCCCCGGCTTTGCTTTGACCTTGAGCTTTGAAGGTCTTATTAAACATATTGACGTAACAGCTATATTTATATCCACTCAAAAGTTCACTAAATCCAGCTATTCCACCAGTCATAAGCATTTCTTCAGGGGATAATTCACAAAATTTAAATTCGAGTGGAACCTTATGTTTGAGGCACCAGTCCTGTAACTGTGAACAGTAATTGAAATCTTGATCATATCCTTGATTCAAATAAGACACAGGATCAAGCATCTTGTATACAAGATTTCTAAGAATTGTCGAATTCCATCTACAATCGATAGCAGCAGCTCCTAATATAGCTTCAAATAAATCTTCTAAGACTGAGGGATCATTTTGTGCGTTGTTTTGAATATCTCCATTACCCATGACCAAATACTTAGATAAATCAAGGATTGCCATTCTCTTTGCAAGCATCTCTTTATCGACTAAATTCTTTTTAATATTAGTCAATTTTCCTTCGTCAAACTTCGAATGGAATTGATGGCTTTGCGTGAAACTTCCATACCATTCTGGAGTAGACATAGACCAAACAATAACATAATCCAATACTTTGTCGCCTAGGAATTCTAATACTTCGTTGTTTTCAACTCCGGGATGCTCTATAGAATAAGATTTTCTGATAAATGCTTGTTCCAAGAGATAAGGATTGTTGAAAGTATATCCTATAGTCTCACAAATGTCTTTAAACTTCTCATTGTCAATAAAAATTGGTTGTGCCATAAAGTTAATTTCCTTTCAATTATTTGCTAGTTCAGAAAATACTCCATAGAGTTCAAATAAATTAATTAAGGATCTTAGATCGTCCTTTTCCTATATCAGGCATCGTCATGTATGATTAAGGATCAGATGTTCTATGAACAATACTTAATTTTCCGAACCAACGATTTAATTATATTACTTTAGAAATCAAAGTCAAGCACTCTAAGACTTAGAGTGCTAATTTTATTTAAAGCATGTTTAAAACCTAATCTTAGAAATCTACTTGATCAAATGAGGTTCTTCATTGTTTTTATATTGTCTTACAAATTCATTTGTTATTTCAATGGACTTGTCCATGACATGTTCTTTTCTTTGCTTATGGAATTTCTCTATATCGTCGTCCCATGGCTTAACTTTAATGACATGCATATAAGGGAAGAACTTTAAAACACCACAATAATGTCTTACCAATGTATCTTTTTCCATCTTATTTTGTTCATTATACTTAGAAGGCAAGAATTCAATATCATTTTTAAATGCTTTATTGATAGCTGTTTGATCAGGCATGAACATCTTCACTGTTCTTATCATCTCTCTGGCTTTTATTATTTTATCTTTGTTTTCAATTGTTTTATCAACATCGAAAAGAATCATTCCTGCATTGCAGTAATTCTTATGAATCCAATGTCTTCCGACATTGTCTCTAACCATTCCTAATGTTTTTCCTTTTAAATCAAAATTATAAAGTTCTTTTATATCTCCAAAACACATCGTATCTATATCCATATAAAGAAGTCTATTATCTAGCGAAGAGAAGACCTCATCATCTATGTACAATCTCAACAATGTATATGGGGTGAATTTTGTGTTCTTGTTGGTGCTATTCATCAATTCATCTTCCAAACAACTCATATCCAATAATGTTATCTTATTATTTGGATTATAAATCTTTATTATCTTTTCTAAGAAATCAATTTCTTTCTTATTAAAAGCTACATAACCTGAATTAATTTTCAAAAAATTACCAGTGATAATAAAGACATTCAAGTCTTCTTTTGTATTAGACGCCAAACAGGTCAATGACATGATTAAACCTTTGAACATCCTTTGATTGCCCGCATATAAAATGTTAATCAAAACCAATATCCCCTTATCTTTTTTGTTATTATATAAAATTAATAGAAAAGTTCAAAAAATATGACTAGGTTTTACATTGAAAACAATACAACAGAAGAAAAACTCTCATTATTATCAAATTTGCTGCTTACAAATTGTTTTTTGTAATCTTCTAAAGAGAATGTCGATCCATTCGTGAATAATCTACCTTTATTATCACTATAACTATCTAGTATATTTTTATTTGCACTGATCCATCTAATTTCATCCCAGCTGTTATCAGCATCAGATAAAAAGTAAGACTCAACTGTCTTAGAGTCATTAGGAGATTCAGTATTAGTAACAAACATATAATATTTACCTACATTATCATCGACAAAACTATCTGGATCATCGGGTAATTCGACATCGTATTGCTCATTTCCATTAGAAGTCAATTTAACCAACCTTGCATCAGCATGATAAACTCTAGCGCCTCTATCCTTAACTGTTTGAACTTTATAAGCTTCATAATCTTTTTCATTCAATCCGTTAGGAGAATAATAATCTATGACAATATATTCATCAAAGGGATTGAATATCAGCTTACCGTCACTATCAAACTTATATGATTTAGAATCATACGGAATAACTATCACATTATCTTTAGACATATCGGATTTCAGTGTGATTGTGGCATTACCAGTTACAACATAAGGTTTAATCCAACCTAAAAGCAATTTAGAATATGGATTTTGATCTCCAGCATTGTTATCCATCATATCTATTCTTCCTAAAGGTGAATAACTAGATGAACTATATGTGTAGTAATCTTGCAATCCTAACATATGACCAGTCTCATGAATCAGGACATGACCATCGCATCCATCATCAGGTGTTATTTCATTATAAATATCGCCAGTCAAGAAATCTAGTCCAGCCCAACCATATGTATTTACACACGGATTATCGACAGTTCCAACCTCTGAAGTGGTCGTAGTAAAAGCCCAATATAAAGAAGTATCATTGGGATTAACCATACGTATATAAATAATCCAAACTCCATCTAACGTACCATCTTTATCAGAATCAAAATCAGCCATGTTCAAATCATATGTGTCTTTAGCCCAATCGACACTTTCTTTAACCAACCCACTCAAATTGTTTATATTCAAATCAGTAGATTTCTTATATTTACTATTAGAATTGTTCTTTGGATAGTAGAAATCAGTTACTAATCCTGTAAAATCCAATTGACCATAACTAGACTTGTAATAATAAGAATGAAGAGATTCAAAATTCATTTCATCATCTCCACCAAAAAATGCTGTCTTTATGATATCCAATGTATCATCATGAACCCTATGTTCATTTCCAGGAATGACTACAGGAATCACTAAAAGAGGAACTTTTCCAGTAGATGGAGTGTAATGCCAATCATATATGGATTGATAACTATAATCAGTAATGTTCTTTTCTATAGTCACTTCATCAGGAGAATAAAAACCTTTAGAGCCCTCACTCGATGGATTTGTGACTGTGACAGTCATAGTATCATCTTCCTCTTCCATCAAATTGAAACTCTTTCCTAATTCCTGCGGACTATGTGGAAGTTCACTAGTCGAAGTGTCAGTCTTATCAGTAGGTGTTGTAGGAGCTACTATAGAAGGTGTTGTAGAATTACCTGTAGAACTACTATTTTCTTTAGTGCATGAACTCGTAAAACAAAGAATAATAAAAGAGAACATTGCAATTATCTTATTATTTTTCATATTTAAAACTCCTTTTTGGTCTTGCTATTATCTCAAACTATGAAGATTAGTATTTAGGTTTCAGCTAATAAAAGCCTAATCTAAAGATATCATTTCTTACTTAACCAAGAATTAATAAAAGGCTGGAATCATCCAGCCTTTTACCTTATAAACCTTTTACCATGTCTCTCAATGTCTCAACTGACATTTCATCAGTGTCGATATACAAGACTTTATCAGATGAATACTTCTCCAAGTGTTCACCTAAGACTCTAGGCGATGCCGATAACTTATCGACGTCATCCTTTGTAATAAAGATAGCTCCGATTTTTCCATCAGGGAATCTAGAAACAACTATCTCTTTAAATTGATCCTTATCTATAGGAGCTGCAGAAGTAGAAGCTACGACCAACACAATATTGTGTAAACCGTGTTGATTGATTTTATCTACTTCTTTGTACCATTTCTTATAATCATCAATCAATGTGATATTGTTTGGATTTAAAGGAGTGTAATCATCCTCACCTTTAGGAGCTTCAACTTTTTGAGTCTCATAAGTAGGTAGTTTTCTATTAGTCAAAAGATATTGAATTTCATAGTCATTGATTGTTTCTTTTTCAATCAAGGCATCTGCAATCAAAGTGACATCATCTCTTCTACTCGTGATGATTTCCTTTGCCTTAGCATAACACTCTTCAATAATCTTTCTCTCAGCTTGATCTATTTCATAAGCTACTTGTCCAGAGAAATTCTTTTGAGTGTTGTTATAGTCACGTCCTAAGAAGACATCTTGATTAGGATCTTCATATTGGACTGGTCCTAAAGGAGACATTCCATATTCCGTGACCATAGAACGAGCTATTCTAGTCGCCTTTTGGAAATCATCGCTTGCACCAGTAGATACATCTCCGAAGAAAATCTCTTCCGAGCATCTTCCACCCAAATAACCAGTTATTCTTGCAATCAACTGATTCTTTGTATATAAGAAGTGATCGTGTTCAGGAGTCATCAAGGTATGACCACCAGTACGTCCACGAGGAATGATAGATACTGATTGAACTCTATCAGCATCAGGAAGAGTTAATCCGATAATAGCATGTCCAGCTTCATGGAAAGCCACTTGTCTCTTCTCATTAGCTTCCATATGAGTCTTCTTAGCAGGTCCAGCAATTCTTCTATCGATAGCTTCTGTAATATCGGGTGAAGAAATGACACTTTCGCCATTTCTTACAGCTAATATTGCAGCTTCGTTCATTACATTTGCAAGATCAGCACCACTGAATCCTACTGTTACAGCAGCAATAGAAGCAAAGTTGATATCCTTAGCTAAAGGTTTATTTCTTGAATGAACCTTCAAGATAGCCTCACGTCCAGCTTTATCAGGCAAGTCAACTGTTATAGTTCTATCAAAACGTCCAGGACGTAACAAAGCAGGATCCAAGACATCTTCACGGTTAGTTGCAGCCATGACGATAATTCCAGAATTATCCTCGAATCCATCCATCTCAACCAACAATTGGTTCAATGTCTGCTCACGTTCGTCGTTTCCACCACCTAATCCAGCACCTCTTTGACGTCCGACAGCATCGATTTCATCGATGAATATCAAACAAGGAGCATTCTTTTTAGCTGTATTGAACATATCACGGACACGCCCAGCACCAACACCGACATACATTTCGACAAAGTCAGAACCAGATATAGAATAGAAAGGAACTGAAGCTTCGCCAGCTACAGCTTTTGCCAATAAGGTCTTACCAGTTCCCGGAGGTCCTATGAGAAGAACACCTTTAGGAAGCTTGGCTCCCATCTTCTTATATTTATCAGAATTATGGAAATACTCTACAACTTCTTTCAACTCGTTTTTGACTTCATCACATCCAGCAACATCAGTGAATCTTACTTTGGAACCAGTAGATTGCTTAGCTCTGGACTGGTTGAAGTTCATCACTCCACCTTGTCCGCTACGTCCAATAGATCTAATGAAGAAAACAATACAAACGACTAAAACTACAAGAGTAAGCAAAGACCAAATCCATGAATAATCATTTACTTTTTGTTCACCTTCAGCGAAATTCTTACCCGTGACATACTTAAAACTATCTTCGCCAATATTCCCATAGTTTACATTGTAAGCATCTATCAAATACTTCAAATCTTCCACTTTACCTTTTGATAAAGTACCACTATAACTTCTAGTCTTTGTACCTTCAGTATAATTACCAGAAATATAATAAATATCATCGGTATAAACACTATGAGCAATGGTCAAAGTAGGCTTTGAATTTTCAGCATTTTTATAGAATAATTCATACATCGCACCAGATGAGTTGGTCTCATTTACACTAGGCTTAGCCGTGCTTGAATCTTTTACTAACACCAAATCGACATCAGAGAAAGACTTATCAACTCTACTTCTTCCATTGATAGTCACTCCGACAATAATGCCGATAATAGTGATAAACAACAGGATGATAAACATCGCACCTAATCCTGTACGCTTTTTATTATTGGGGTTATTTTTGTTGTTTTCAGCCATTCTGCACCTCCTTTTTTATTCTCAAAAAAGTGTCATCAAAAATCCTTTGAGACACTGAAATTATACGAAATAAGAATCGTTTTTTTATAGGTATTAAAACCTCTCAATTAGAACCCAGTAAAATATAAATTGAAACAATAAAAGCCTAGCAAAATTGCCAGGCTTTTATATCGTAAGTAAATTAAATTACTTGCGGAATGCTCTGAAGGCATTCAATCCGAGATATTGAGCAGAATCACCAAGCTCTTCCTCAATTCTCATAAGTTGATTGTACTTGCAGATACGATCGGTACGAGACAAGGAACCAGTCTTGATTTGCTCAGAATTGAGACCGACAGAAAGATCAGCGATGGTGGCATCCTCAGTTTCACCAGAACGGTGAGAAACGATGGTGGTGTATCCAGCACGGTGAGCTTCTTCCATAGTATCCATAGTCTCAGTCAAGGTTCCAATTTGGTTAACCTTGATGAGGACGGAGTTGGCTACATTCTTCACGATTCCTTCGTGAACACGAGCCTTGTTGGTGACAAATAAGTCATCACCGACCAATTGAATCTTGTTTCCAAGTCTGGCAGTAAGCTTTTGCCATCCATCCCAGTCATCCTCAGCAAGTCCATCCTCGACAGTGATCAAAGGATATTGTTCAGTAAGCTTAGCAATCAAATCGATCATCTCATCGGAAGTCTTCTTTCCTTCTCCAGAACGGAAGAGATCATACATTCCAGAATCCTTGTCGAAGAATTCAGATGAAGCAATATCGGTTCCTAAGAAGATATCCTTTCCAGGAACATATCCAGCACGGGTGATAGCCTCACAAATGACTTCGAAGGGTTCCTCATTGTTAGCGAGTGAAGGAGCATATCCACCTTCATCACCGACATTGGTGTTTTGCTTCTTGTCGACCAAGACCTTCTTCAAGGCGTGGAAGACTTCAGCACCCCAACGAACAGCTTCATGGATGTTATGAGCACCAGCAGGAATAATCATGTACTCTTGGAAGTGATCATGTACTCTTGGAAGTCGACGGAAGAAATAGCATGCTTTCCACCATTCAAGACGTTCATCATAGGAACAGGAAGGACCTTACCATTGGTTCCACCAAGATATCTGTACAAAGGAAGTCCAAGTTCATCGGCAGTAGCCTTAGCAGCAGCCAAGGAAACACCGAGAATAGCGTTGGCACCTAACTCAGTCTTGTTAGGAGTTCCATCCAAAGCGAGCATGGTGTTGTCGAGAAGAACTTGATCAGCAGAATCCATACCGATGATCTTAGGAGCAATCTTCTTGTTGACATTCTCAACAGCCTTCAAGACACCTTGTCCATTGAAACGAGCCTTGTCACCATCACGAAGTTCACAAGCTTCGTGGATTCCAGTAGAAGCACCGGAAGGAACAGCGGCACGACCAAATCCACCATTCTCAGTGGCTATTTCAACTTCGACAGTAGGATTGCCACGTGAATCAAGAATTTCACGGGCATGAACAGAAACGATTTCAGACATTGGAATTATAATTCCCCCTTTTTATATCTTTAAAATTATATCAAGTTTCTTATGAAATTATCTAATTTTATATAAAACCAATAAGCAATTTTATAAATTTGAAAAGTAAAATTGATAGTCTATCAAAACTAGTTTTCAAAGCAAATAAAAATCCTTCAGACAAGCACCTGAAGGATTTAGTTAGTAGACAAAGTTATTGTAGAGTAAGTCGGTTAGTCAACGAAAGCAATCAAAGCCATCGGGGCGTTGTCGCCACGACGATTTCCAGCCTTCAAGACTCTGGTGTATCCACCATTTCTGTCCTTGTACTTAGGGGCGAGATCATCGCAAAGAACTTGCAAAGCAGTCTTCTTTGTCTTCTCGTCTGCCCAAACATCACGGACATATCTAGCTGCCAAACGACGGCCGTGAAGGTCTCCCTTCTTGGCGTAGGTGACCAAACGGTCAGCAAGCTTTTGAAGCTTCTTGGCGGTAGCAAAAGTGGTAGTGATAGAGCCGTTTACAATCAAAGAAGTGGCCAAATTTCTAAGCATTGACTCTTCCTTGGACTTGGTCCAAGCAGCTTTAAAACGGACACCACCTTTACCGTGTACGTTATGTCTTCCTGTGGTTTTCATTTTATATCTCCTTAGTTATTGTCATTCTTGAAATGGAGACCCATGGAAATAAGCTTTTCTTTAACTTCTTTCAAGGATTTCTTTCCAAGATTTCTAACCTTCATCATCTCTTCCTCAGTCTTAGCACACAACTCACCGACTGTAGAGATTCCTGCTCTCTTCAAGCAGTTATACGAACGGACGGAAAGCTCGATTTCCTCGATAGGCTTCTCCTCGTTCTCGCCCTTCTTATCAGTCTTCTTGTCAGCGAAAATTTCAGGAGCTGATTTCTCAGCTGATGAAGGTAATTCGCTAAACAATTCGAAGTGGGCGATGAGGATTTGGGCAGCCAAAGCAATGGCATCTTGAGGATTGATTGCTCCGTTAGTCCAAACTTCCATCACCAAGCGATCGTAGTCGGAAGCGTGTCCGACACGGCAAGGCTCAACTGAATAGTTAACCTTCTCGATAGGTGAGAAAGAAGAATCGACAGGAATTGGGAAGCTGTCTCCTTCGGGGCTGTAATCATACTTAAGTCTGTTCTCATCGCTAGAGACATAACCTCTACCATTACGAACAGAAATAGTCATTAATAATGAGCCTTTAGGAGCGACATGGGCGATAACCAAATCTGGATTGAGGATGTGTACACCGCCGGGGCAATAAATGTCTGCAGCAGTGACAGTAGTATCTCCGTCGCTAGTTCCGACTACTTCCAATTTCAAATCTTCAGCCGCATTGTCATCTTCGTTGTCCATCTTGATGACCAATCCTTTAAGATTGAGAATGATAGTTGTAACATCCTCTACAACACCTTCAAGGGCTGAAAATTCATGTCTTGCACCCTGGATAGTTACACGATAAACGGCAGTTCCAGGAATTGAGGACAAAAGCACTCTACGCAAAGCGTTGCCAAGTGTTATTCCAAAGCCTCTCTCAAGATTTTCCAACACAAAGCGACCATAATCCTTCTTGACATCGAATGAGTTGACCTTGAAGTCAGGCTTTAAAAATTCTCTCATCTGTTTTCCTCCTTAGGGTAATCTTATCTTCTCTTAATATCGACTCGAACGTCTTAGATATTCCGAAGAGATTATCCACGAGGACGCTTCGGAGGACGGCAACCATTGTGAGGAACAGGTGTGACATCAGCAATTGATGTGATGGTAAGTCCAGCAGCGGCTAAAGCACGAACTGCACTCTCACGACCTGCACCAGGTCCTTTGACTTCAACATCTACGGATTTCAATCCACGTTCCATGACAGCATGGGCAACTTGTTGTGAAGCAAGCTGAGCTGCAAAAGGAGTGGATTTACGAGCACCAGTGTATCCAATGGATCCAGCAGAGGCCCAAGCGATAACGTGTCCAGTGGGATCAGAAATAGATACGATGGTGTTGTTGAATGATGCGTGAATATGGGCGACACCCTTGGTGAAACCAAGTTTGGCCTTCTTCTTACGGATTGTAGTCTTCTGTTTCTTTGCAGAAGACTTTCCGCCTGCAGCCTTTGCTGCAGTAGTTTTTGTATCAGCCATTTTATTCTCCTCCTAACCTTAGGCGGTCGCTTTCTTCTTGTTGGCGACAGTCTTCTTCTTACCCTTGCAGGTACGAGCATTTGTCTTGGTGCGTTGTCCACGGCTAGGCAAATGCTTACGGTGACGCAATCCACGATAAGAACCGATTTCCTCAAGTCTCTTGAGGTTAAGGGTCACATCACGGTGTAAATCACCTTCAACGCGGTACTTGTTGACCTGCTCACGAATCTTGGTGAGTTCAGGTTCACTCATATCTTTGACTCTCTTGTTAGGGTCAATTTGAGCATCAGCACAAATCTTGTAAGCTCTTGACATTCCAATACCATAAATATAGGTAAGGGACACGACTAAGGGCTTTTCATTTGGTACATCTTTACCAGCTATACGTGCCATATTTACTTTTTACTCCTTAAATTACTTACCCTGTCTTTGCTTATGCTTAGGGTTAGAGCAAATGACGCAAACGCGTCCTTTTCTCTTAACGATTCTGCACTTGTCGCAAATGGGCTTGACGGATGGTCTGACTTTCATCTTTCTTTTCCTCCTAAGCCTATAATTGGCTAATCTTTAAAACGATAGACGATACGACCAAGGGTTAAATCATATGGTGACATCTCTACGTTCACACGATCGCCGGGAAGAATACGAATCTTATTCATACGCATCTTTCCGGAAACAGTTGCACGAATGATGACTCCATTTTCAAGTTTGACGTTGTAATGACTAGAAGGAAGAACCTCCTCCACCACAGCTTCCATCTTAATAAAGTCGTCTTTGTTCATCTATTTACCCCTTTTTCATATTCTTGAAGATGTTTCAAGACATCGTTATCGACAGTCGTAACTTCGTTATGATCTGAATATATGAGAATTGTATTCTCATAATGTGCACCAAATGAATGGTCTTGCGAAATAACTGTCCAATCATCATCTGCGATATAGATTTCAGGACGTTTCAAAATCAACATAGGTTCGATGCAAATCGCCATTCCTTCTCTAAGAATTTGTCCTCTATGAGGCAAATATCCTTTAGAACAATTTGGAATGAAAGGATCTTCATGCATCGAAACACCAATGCCGTGACCTCCATATTCACTCAAGGCGCTAAAACCATAACTATCAGCTACTTTTTGGATTGCGTACCCAATATCATTGACACGGGCACCAGGTTTTACAACCTTCAATGCTTCCCAAAAAGCTTCCTCTGTGGCTTGAGCTAAAAGCTTAGCTTCTTTAGAAACCTCACCCACGAAGAATGTTCGTGCACAATCACCTTGATATCCACTCTTATCGATATTACCAATATCAATTTTAAGCAAATCACCTTCTTTTAGTACACGTTTGGAAGAAGGAATTCCATGAATTACTTCATCATTTACACTGGCACAAATCGAGCCAGGGAAGCCTTCAAACCCTTTGAAAGAAGGAGTACATCCACTACTGCGGATAAACTTCTCACAAAGCTTGTCGATTTCCTTAGTAGTTACACCAGGCTTGATGAAGGGCTTTATGTAATCAAAGACAGGTCCTATTTTATGACCAGCTTCACTCAAAGCCTTCATTTCATCTAATGTCTTAACAATAATCACTACAGTTAGTCCTCTAACTTAGCAACAGCATCATCAATTTCTTTGTTACCTTCTTCGACAATTCCTGATGTTGTGTCGATGACACGCACAAGACCTTTCTTAGAATAGAAATCGATAATAGGAGCTGTTTTTGCTTCATACTCGGTCATTCTAGTCTTGAATGCCTCAGCAGTGTCATCCTTTCTTTGAATAAGGTTGGCACCACAATAATCGCAGATTCCATCAACTTTTGATAATAAAGTCTTGATGTTAAATGAGGCTCCACACTTTGGACATACTCTACGAGTGACGATGCGTCCCTCAAGAATTGAATAGTCGCAAGTGATCGACAATACTAGATTGATCTTTCTACCGAGTTCTCCCAACAACTTTTCCAAAGCAATTGCTTGGTCTAGTGTTCTGGGGAATCCGTCCAACAAGAATCCGCTCTCCGTGTCTTTTTTGAGAAGTCTCTCCCGAACGATACCGACAGTAATCTCGTCTGGGACAAGCTCGCCCTTATCTATGAACTCTTTGGCTTTAACACCCATAGGAGTTCCTTTAGATATGGCGTCACGGAAAATGTCGCCTGTTGAAATGTGGGGAATGTTGTACTTTTGTTCGATGTGAACACTGTGAGTTCCCTTACCCGCACCTGGGGGTCCCACAAGGATGATGTTCAATTGCCTGCTTGAACCGCTCATTCAATTTTNNNNGAACCGCTCATTCAATTTTTTCTCCTTTTTCCTCTATCTACTAAATTCTTACAGAATCTTGGAAAGATTTACCTGCAAGAATACCGTCCAACTGGTTCCAAACCTCGATGGCAACACCAACGACGATAATTAAACCAGACCCGCCCAAGGCCAAGCTCTGGGGGACGGCGCCCGAGAGTGACAACGCGATGGGCAGGCAGCAGATGACTAACAAGGCAGCTGCGCCTAAGAAAGTGACACGATTGACAATTTTTCCAATATAAGCTTCAGTCTCATTTCCAGGTCTTAATCCTGTGATATAAGTACCAGAGTTTTGGAAGTTCTCAGCAATACGTTGAGGATTGATTTGGATGTTTGCATAGAAGAATGAGAAGACGACGATTAAGAATAGGTAAATAATTAATCCCCAAGGGAACTCCCATCCTCCAGGCATCGAAGTAATCTTTTGATAATTAAATACATCCTCCATCTGAGTCACCCAACCAGGAGCATCGTTGTTTCCTATGAATAAGGAAGCGATGATGGAAGGTGCCATCATTACTGACGAAGCAAAGATGATAGGCATAACTCCAGATGAATTAATCTTGATAGGCAAGAAAGAAGACTGGACAGATTCAGCACCTAATGCCTGAGAGGTATTAGAATGAGAAACTGGCAATTTTCTAACTGATTTTTCTGTAAATGTGACGAATACGACAATGAGGAAGAACGCTAAGAAATAAACGATAAGTTCGACAGAACCTTCGAGAATCAATGTAGCATTTTCGCTCGACAACTTCGAAGTGAAGAATGTTTGGAAAGCCTCGACAATTTGTTTAGGGAATGCAGCAACAATACCTGCAAAGATAATCATAGAAACACCGTTTCCGATACCTTTTTCAGTGATTTGATCACCCATCCACATCAACAACATTGATCCAGCTAGAAGATAAACAACAATCTTCACATATCCCCACGCAGAGGTGTCATTCATAGTTAAACCCTGACTATTTTGCATAGTCACTGTTATACCGTAAGCTTGGACAGCTCCGAGAACCAACGTGAGGATTCTGCTCACCATATTGATCTTCCTTCTACCAGTCTCACCTTCTTTAGACAGCTCAGTCAACACCGGTAAAACATCCATTGATAGTAGTTGAACGATGATTTGAGCAGTAATGTATGGCGAAACACCCAACGCAAAGACGGAGAAGCTAGCAAGTGCTCCTCCGCCCATAAGATTGAGTAATCCCAATGCGTCGGTACCAGAGAATGCATCTGCACTTAATGTAACACCAGGCACAGTTATAGCACTACCAATACGATAGACTAGGAAGATGGCAAACGTGAACATGATGCGATTTAATACATCTTTGTTCTTAAAGATAGCTTTAATTTTGTCTCCCACGATTGCCTCCTTCCACCTTTAAAGAAAAGGTTGTTTTAGATATGAAAGAACCAAAGAAAGATTATAAACTAATCTTCTTTGGTCACAACCTAATTCTTTTCGGTTTATTTAGAAGCACCCTTAAGAGGGACGATTACAGCCTTACCACCATTGTCTTCGATTGCCTTAATAGCATTCTTAGAGAAATAGTTGGCTTCGACAGTAACATTCTTAACTTCAAGTTTTCCTTTAGCAAGAATCTTTACTCCATCGACTTGCTTTGCAAATCCTGCATCGAACCAGTCGACAATCTTAATGGTAGCACCATCACCAAATACATTGATCTTGTCAAGATTGATAATGCCAATTTCTACGCTGTTAAGAGAGTGGAATCCACGCTTAGGGAACTTACGGAACAAAGGGAAGTTACCACCGGTAAATCCAGGGCGCTTTCCACTTCCGGAACGAGCACGTTGACCCTTACGTCCACGACCAGCTTGCTTACCATTTCCGGTTCCGATACCTTGACCACGACGGAAGTGTTTGTGGACAGATCCTTCGGCGACTTTGAGTTCAGAAAGTTTGTACATAATTACTTCTCCTCCTTGTCGGCTTTGTTCTCAGACTTGTTAGACTTCTTAGGAGCAATACCATAACGAACTTCGTTGATTTGTTCTTGAGTCTTGAGTTGAGAAATAGCATCGATGGTAGCACGTACTACGTTGATAGGAGTACGACGGCCATAGACCTTGGAATAAATATTCTTTATTCCGACCAACTGACAGATGGCACGGACTGCACCACCGGCGATGACTCCAGTTCCATCAGGAGCGGGCTTGAGGAATACTTCACATACTCCACATTTACCACGGACTGCATGAGGAATGGTGTTACCCTTAACCAAGGGTACACGATAGAGAGTCTCGTGAGCATATTCAGTAGCCTTCTTGATAGCTGTAGGAACTTCCAAAGACTTTCCTTGACCGAAGCCAAAGCGTCCCTTTCCATCTCCGATTACAACCAAAGCGGCAAAACGCATATGCTTACCACCCTTAACAACCTTAGTAACCTTGTTAATAGCGACTACTTGGTTGGCGAAGGGATCGGCTTGACGAACAGGACGTCCGCCTCTCTCTTGAGAGAACTTCTTTCCTTGTCCCTGAGGTCTCTTTCCCTCAGGACGTCCATTACCTCTGTTATTCGCCTGAGAAGCGTTGGCTTCTGAGGTGGCTTTCACGGCAGCCTGAGGTTCGGTCTGCTGAGCAATTTTTTCTTCTGCCATTTTTTATTTACCCTTTCGATGGTTAGAATTTGAGTCCACCTTCACGAAGTGCATCGGCCAAAGCCTTGATGACACCATGATAAAGGTAGCCATTACGATCAAATACGACATTCTCGACTTTAAGATCTTTAGCCTTTTGAGCTAAATCAGCTCCTACCTTCTTAGCATTCTCAATTGTAGCACCTTGCAAAGAAAGAGCTTCAGTTGAAGAATAAGCTAAAACCTTGGATGCAGTATCGTTGGTGTGTCCTTCGACAGTCACAGGCACATTGTCGATAACGAGTTGTGCAGAGAGATGTCTATTAGAACGGAAGACAACGATACGAGGGCAAGCCTCAGTTCCACGGATTCCATTTTGACGATGGGAACGGTGGATACGAGCCGCTTTCTTATCAAATATTGATTGCATGTTCTATTCTTCCTTTCCCTATTACTTAGCAGCTGCGCCAGCGGCACCCTTCTTCTTAGCAGAAGGCTGACGAATGACAACAACTTCATCCTTGTAACGAATACCTTTTCCGTGATAAGGCTCAGGTTTCTTGACATTACGGATATTGGCGGCTACTTGACCTACCAACTCCTTATCGATACCTTCTACCTTGATAGACATATTCTTTCCAGTGGAAATAGCAACGCCTTCAGGAGGTACGATTGTATCGGCATGTGAGTGTCCGACGTGAAGAACAAGGTTCTTTCCTTGCATTTCACATTTGTATCCGACACCACGGATTTCCAAATCCTTGGAGAATCCATTAGAGACACCATCAACCATGTTTTGGATGAGTGCACGAGTAGTTCCGTGAATCATCTTCATAGAGATGGAATCATCAGGACGAGTTACAAGAAGCTCGGTTCCTTCGATTTTGACCGACAAGTGCTTGTCGATGTTACGCTCCAAGGTACCCTTGGGGCCTTTGACAGTGACCTTAGTTCCGTCGAGAGTGATAGTCACTCCTGCAGGAATAGTCACAGGCTTTCTTCCAATACGAGACATAGATTTCCTATCCTCCCGATTACCAGACGTAGGCGAGTACTTCGCCACCGAGACGAGCCTTACGGGCGGAAGCATCAGTCATAACACCCTTTGAGGTAGAAATGATTGCGATTCCGAGACCGTTGATGACCTTGGGAAGGTTCTCCACATCGCTGTAAACACGAAGTCCAGGTGTGGAAATACGCTTCAATCCAGAGATTACGCGGTTTCCCTTTACATCATACTTAAGTGTGATGGTAAGGTTAGATTTATTATCGACTGTGCTCTTAGCATAATCAGTAATGAAACCTTCTTCTTTCAAAACCTTCGCAATCTGAATCTTCAGATTTGAGGAAGGCATGACAACTTTCTCATGCTTCAAGGCATTCGCATTACGAATGCGGGTGAGCATATCAGCTATAGGATCAGTGACCATGGTTATCCTCCTTAGATTACCAGCTAGCTTTCTTCATTCCAGGGATTTGACCTTTGTAGGCCATCTCACGAAGACATATACGACAGAGACCAAACTTGCGGAGATATCCGTGCACTCTACCACAACGTGAGCATCTGTGATACTCTTGGCATTTGTGCTTCTTGGGTTTCTCGCATCTGAGAATCATGCTTTTCTTTGCCATAATTCCAATTCTCCTCTTTAGCGCTTGAAGGGCATTCCAAGAGCCTTTAACAAGGCCAAAGCGCCCTTATCGTCATGAGCGGAAGTCACGATTGTGATATCCATACCCTGTGTACGAGCGATCTTCTCAAAATCGACTTCAGGGAAGATCATTTGTTCCTTGACACCCAAGGTGTAGTTTCCACGACCATCGAAAGATGTATCGGAAACACCGTGGAAGTCACGGACACGAGGCAAACAAATATTGACTAACTTATCGAAGAAATCATACATACGATTTCTTCTCAAAGTGACTTTGACACCAATGTCTTGTCCTTCACGAAGCTTGAAGTTTGCGATGGACTTTTTAGCTTTGGTGACAATAGGCTTTTGACCAGTGATAGCTTCCATATCGGAAACAGCCTCTTCGATAGCCTTGCTATCTGAAGTAGCCTTTCCAACACGCATGTTAAGAACAATCTTAACAAGCTTAGGACACTCCATAACATTGGTGAGATTGAGTTCCTTCATAAGTTGGGGAACAATCTCTTCTCTATATTGCTTTTGGAGTCTTTCCTCGACTACAGGTCTCTTGAAACCTTTTGTCGGATAAGCCTCATTGGCTTCAATTTTCTTTTCTTCTGCCATCGGGTCTATCCTCCTTACTTGATAATCGTACCGCTGTGCTTAGCGACACGAACTTTGTTGCCATCCTTGTCGAACTTGTATCCGACACGGCTGGGCTTTCCATCCTTAGGATCGACGATTGCCACATTGGACACATCGATAGGAGCATTGATGGTAATGATCTTTCCCTGAGGATTGGCTTGGTCGGGCTTAACGTGCTTCTTGCGCTCGTTGACACCCTCGACGATTACCTGGTGGGTCTTAGGAAGAGCTTGGATAACTTTTCCCTTGGTTCCCTTATAGTTTCCGGCAATCACGATAACTTCATCGTTGGTTTTAATTTTCATATGTCTGTCTCCTTAGATTAGAGAACTTCCTCGGCCAAGGAGATGATCTTCATATAACCACCATCTCTGAGTTCTCTTGCAACAGGTCCGAAGACACGTGTTCCACGAGGAGTTCCATCGGAGTTGATGAGAACACAAGCATTGTCATCGAAGCGGATGAAAGAACCATCAGGACGTTGATATTCCTTCTTGACACGAACGATAACTGCCTTGCAAACATCACCCTTCTTGGCTTTTCCATCAGGAAGAGCGTCCTTTACGGAAACGACGACGATGTCGCCGATTCCAGCAGACTTTCTATAGAATCCTCCACAAAGGTGGAAAACTCTTACGCTCTTGGCACCGGTGTTATCGGCAACCACGAGATTAGTCTCATGCTGAACCATATTTTACTCCCCCTTAGAGATGACTCTAACAAGACGGAAGCGCTTGGTAGCAGAGAGAGGACGGCACTCTTCAATCTCTACTGTATCTCCAGGTCTTGCAATCTGTTGTTGGTCATCAACGTGATACTTCTTACGAACCTCGACGCGCTTCTTATAGACCGGATGGGTCTTATAATTTTTGACAGCGACGACGATAGTCTTCTCCATCTTGGAAGGAAGAACTTCACCGATAAGTCTCTTCTTTCCACCGATATTTTCTTCTGCCATAATTACTTAGCCTCCTTGTCTTTAGCGGCGACCTTGATTCCATGACGACGCTCACTCTCAACGGTAAGAGCACGAGCAATATCCTTACGAATAGCTGTAAGCTTCTTTCCATTATCGAGTTGACCCGACTTCTGCTGGAAGCGGAGTGTCATTAGGTTAGCCCTAAGTTCACTCACCTTAGCGGTCAAATCGGCATCAGAGAGCTCTCTAAATTCCTCGATTTTCATTTCAAAACAACCTCCTCACCCTTCTTGACCGGCTTGCTGGTAACATTGAGCTTGAATCCAGCCTGACGGAGTGCTTCTTGAGCATCTTTGTCGGGAAGTCCACCAACTTCAAACATGATGGTTCCCTTTTTAACTACTGCTGCCCAACCATCAATAGATCCTTTTCCGGAACCCATACGAACCTGAGCAGGTTTCTTGGTACGTCCAAGTTGGGGGAAGATTCTAATCCAGAACTTTCCTCCCTTTCTGGTGTAACGTGAGAGAACGATACGTGCAGCCTCAATTTGATGATCAGTCACGTAGTTTCCTTGAGTTGCCTCAAGTCCCCAAGTTCCAAAGGAGACCTTATTGCAGCGGGTTGCGACACCTTCATATGACCAACGGTGATTTCTACGCCAGGTCACTCTTTTAGGTTGTAACATGTTGACTATTCTCCTTTCTTTTCATCACTGGGAACAGGAGCGGGAGCGGTTTGAGGACGTCCCTGACCTCTCTGTCCGTGGAAACGGGAATTGTTGCCAGCCTTGTCTTTGTTGAAAGGACGACGAGTTCCTTTTCTTTCATCTCTGGCAGCTCTCTCGCAAGACTTGGTCTCGTCGAATCCCTCAGGACGTGCAATCCAAACCTTGACACCGATGACACCATAAATAGTGTGAGCTTCAGCCAAGGAATAATCGATGTTCTGAGAGAGAGTCATAAGGCCCAAAGGTCCTTCACGATAGCTTTCAGTACGTGCGATTTCAGCACCGTTCAAACGACCACCGGTGGAAGTCTTGATACCTTTAGCACCAGCGCGCATAACTCTTTGAATAGCCTTCTTTTGGACCATACGGAAGGAAGCACGATTCTCGATTTGATCAGCAACATCACGTGCGACCAATGTAGCATCCAAATTAGGATTCTTTACCTCGACGATGACGATCTTGATATCAACATCTCCAGGCTTCTTGTTCTTAGGATCCAACTGCTTCTTTGTGACTCTACCATTGACAATCTTCTCGAGACCATTCTTGATGAACACGAGGTTTGCACCATCTTGTCCAAGAACGATTCCGGGCTTCATGACATGAATCACGACTGAGAGTTTGTCGCTTCCAACACGAAGGATGTCAATTCTGGAAAGACCAGCATCCTTGATGAGCTTGCCGATATTGGCATTGCCCTTAGGAGCAACAGGAGCAACTTTAGCTCCATCTTCAGCCTTTACTTCTTCTGCAGGCTTAGTAGCAGGAGCAGCAACTTTCTTGGTAGCCAATTCTTTATTAGGAGTGGTCAAGAATTTACGAATTGCATTGTCTTGCTTAATATTCTTAGCGAAGGCACCCTTTTCGGCATACCACTGGCTGGACCAGCCACGGTTAATTCCGATTCTGAGTCCATTAGGATTTACTTTTTGACCCATTACTTGGTGGCTCCTTTCTTTTCCTTAAGAACAACTGTGATAGTACACCAACGTTTAATGATAGGTGATGAACTACCCTTAGCACGAGGCTCGAAACGCTTCAATCTGAAGCTCTCATTTGCATAGATGGTTGCGACATAAAGCAAAGAACCATCCATTCCAAAGTTGTTAGTAGCATTAGCTTCAGCAGCATGGAGAAGCTTGGTGACAGGCTCGACAGCAGCCTTGTTAGTGTTAGCAAGGATTGCGTAAGCTTGATCAAGTGTCTTACCACGTACTAAATCGACGACCAAACGGGCTTTTCTAGGAGTGATTCCCAAAGGGCCTGTGTGGGCGACAGCTTCAGTAACAACTTTCTTAGGAGCAACTTCAGTTGCTTTTTTCTCCTCAACCTTCTCTTCTTTAACCTTATCTTCTTTTACTTCTTTAACCTTAGTAGCAACTTTCTTGCTAGTCTTGGTAGCCTTAGTAGCTTTCTTAGTTACTTTCTTAGTTTCTTTTTCTTCAGCCATTGTCAGTTACCTCATTACTTAGAAGCTGGTTTTGCGGCTGCTGCTTGATCAGCAGCAACATCTGCACCAGATCTGTGGTGAGTGAAAGTTCTTGTAGGAACGAACTCACCAAGCTTATGACCGACCATATCCTCAGTGATATAGACAGGTACATGAGTCTTACCATTGTAAACTGAGATTGTATGCTCTACAAACTCAGGGAAGATGGTAGAAGCACGTGACCAAGTCTTGAGGATGGCCTTCTTGCCGGACTTATTCTGCTCACGAACTCTGTTCAAGAGACGCTCATCGCAGAATGGACCTTTTTTAGAACTTCTGGACATTTCTATTCAGCTCCTTTCTACTTGCCATTGCGACGACGCACAATGAGCTTATTAGACCACTTCTTAGCCTTGCGGGTCTTAACACCCTGACAACGCTTGCCCCAGGGAGTACGAGGAGCATCGTGACCGATAGGACACTTTCCTTCACCACCACCGTGTGGGTGATCGTTAGGGTTCATGGCGCTACCACGAACTGTAGGACGGATTCCTCTCCAGCGAGACTTTCCAGCCTTACCGAAGGAAACCAATTCCCAATCTTCGTTGCCTACTGCACCGATAGTAGCACGGCAGGCAGGCAAGAATTTACGAACTTCACCGCTCATCAATCTAAGAGTGACATACTTAGCATCGTGACCGAGAACAGTTGCAAAGGTTCCAGCAGAACGGCAGATTTGTCCACCCTTACCAGGAGTGAATTCCACGTTGTGGACGATTTGTCCATCAGGAATGCTGCCCAATTCCATACTATTTCCGATTTGGACATCAACTGCCTTTCCGGAAACTATCTTGTCGCCGACATTCAAGCCCTTAGGAGCGAGAATATAACGCTTTTGTCCGTTTTCATAGCAGACCAAGCAAATACGGCAAGTTCTGTTAGGATCGTACTCAATTGTCTTGACTGTTGCTGTCAAACCATCGAACTCAGATCTCTTGAAATCGATGATACGATACTTTTGTTTATGACCACCACCCTTATGACGACAAGTGATGTATCCCTGGTTGTTTCTTCCACCGTTCTTCTTGAGTGTGGTGAGAAGAGCCTTCTCAGGAGCAACTTTGCTCAAACCATCAGTGGTGAGCAATGCCTGGTGTCGAGAACCGTTGTTTGTCGGTCTCAATGTTCTTATTGGCATTTCTTTATCCTCCTATATATTGGCTAATAAGCTATTTTCTATCTTCAGCAGCTACTTGGTTAGCAATCTTTCCAAGATCGAATGCTCTGTCTACATAGACATAAGCCTTCTTAAAGGGCTGACGATATCCGCGACGAGCTGACAATTTCTTGATAGGCATTGTCACGGTGTTCACCTTCTTGACCTTGACTTGGAACACAGCTTGAACTGCGGAACGAATCTCGGTCTTGTTGGTGTCATTTGTAACGCGAAGTGTAATCACGTTGTTAGTAGTGGCGAGCTTTTGGCTCTTCTCAGTTACGATCATGTAACGGAGAACTTCGTAATCTCTATCGGTAGGCTTACGGAAGGTCAATTCTTCTTCCTTAGCTTCCTCGACAGGAGCATCTACTACTTTCTTTTCTTCTGCCATGGTTACTCACTCTCCTTTTCAGCACCCTCAGCTTCAGGAGCGATGAGTGCATTCTCCAAGATGATGAGTGATTGAGCATCTACGATGTCGTAGACAGACATATCACTTGCATCAGTAAGCTTGACGTTGTGGAGGTTTCTAGCGGCCAAGATGAGATTGGCATCTAAGTCACCCAAGACGATCAAAGTCTTCTTTTCTCCACCATTGATAGCTTCTAAGGCTTTGGCAAAGTCTTTAGTCTTATTTGATTCAAAGGGAGCCTTGGTAAGAACGATAAGTTCTTTATTCAAAGCCTTATCGGACAAAGCGCTGCGAACAGCCAAATCATTAACTTTCTTGTTGAGCTTCAACTTGTAGTTTTGATTTCCACGAGGTCCGAATACGACTCCACCATGTCTCCACAAAGGTGAACGGATGTTTCCCATACGGGCGCGTCCAGTTCCCTTTTGCTTCCAAAGCTTCTTGCCGGAACCAGAGACTTCGCTACGATTCTTAGTCTTAGCAGTAGCTTGTCTTCTGTTGGCTAAGTAAGTCTTGACAGCAGCTTGAACAGCGTAGGCGTTTTGTTCTTCTTCTGAAAGTCCGAAGACGAACTTGTCGAGAGAGACTTCGCCGATTTCCTTGCCGGAATAGTCGACGACAGGCCAATTCATAGTTTCAATTTCAGCCATTGTTCATTCCCTCCAATTACTTGCCGCCCTTACCACCGTGCTTCTGAGCACGAACGTTGGTCTTGGCGGTTTGCTTACCACCCTTAGCGGCGACGTTAGCCAAGGCCTTCAAGGTCTCAGGATCTGAGTAGTCGATAAGTGTGTAAGTGACAGGCTTGTTGATAGGCTTGACAGCCGTGCGAATCTTAACGATTGAACGGTTGGGGCCAGGAAGAGATCCTTTGATAAGGATGCAATTCTTTTCAGGCATGACTGCTACAACTGTTTGATTCAATACAGTTGAAGTGACATGTCCCATGTGTCCAGGCATAGGACGTCCCGGATGAATACGGTTGTTGCAACGTCCGTTGGTGGCCAAGGAACCGACTTGTCTGTGGTAACCAGATCCGTGTCCCTTAGGACCGATCTTGGCGTTGTGACGCTTTACCATACCGGCAAAGCCACGACCCTTGGAAACACCAGTGACATCTACCAACTCTCCAGCCTTGAAAATGGAGCAGTCGATTGAATCACCGACTTCATGTCCGTAGATTTCCTCTCCCTTCAATTCACGATATACGTAATGAGGGACAGTGTGGGCTTTCTCAGCGATGCCCAATTCGCTCTTAGTGGCTCTTTGAGGCTTCTTGTCTTCGTATCCGATTTGAAGAGCTTCATAGCCATCTCTTTCCTTAGTTCTCTTGAGAAGAACAACGTTAGGAAGGACTTCGACAACAGAGACAGGAATCATCAAGCCGGTCTTGTCGAACACGGAAGTCATTCCAATCTTGCGACCAATTATTGATTTCATATACTTCTCCTTCCCTACTGCTTGATATCGACTTCAACACCTGCAGGGAGTTCGAGAGTACTGAGAGTCTCGATTGTCTGCGAAGTGGGACGAACGATTTCAATAAGACGTTTGTGAGTTAAGATCTCAAATTGTTCACGTGAATCCTTATCAGTGAAAGGAGATCTTAAGATAGTGTAGAGACTTCTCTCGGTTGGAAGAGGGATGGGTCCTACAACTGATGCACCCGTTTTCTTAACAGCCTCGATGATTTTAGCAACGGTGAGGTCCAAGACCTTGTGATCGTATGCTTTGAGGCGGACACGGATGTTCTTAGAATTTGCCATGTTTTTTTCCTCCTTGCATGGAATCTATGCCCATGCGTTAGCTCGATGCGAATTACCTGAAACACATGACAACCTTTGTTGGCGTTTCAGCAACTTCGCACGTCACAGCTTCTAAGCCTTAAATGCTTAGCGTGGAGTAATATACTAGTATCGACAACAATAGTCAACAGTTTTTTTAAAATACTTTAAAAAACTTTTTATCCGATAAATACTGAACTTTTTAGCCATATTCCCATTTAAAAATTAAATTATTATCAAATTATTCTGACTATGAATTCTATAAGATGATTTAAATCATAAAAATGATTTTTCTATCCAAAATTATGTAAAAATAGCATTCGTTTTTCCGGAAGTATGGCTTAAAACTAGAAAATTCAAAGTCAACCCTAGTGGGCGTTTCAGCAAATTGAATTTGCAAAAATAAAAATAGCGAGGTTTTCCTCGCTATTTTAATACTATTCAATACCCTTCTTGATTGAATTAGCTAATAAAGGTAGCTGTTCAGATCCAATCAGAGGTACTGAAGGTTCAAACGGAATTCCAATTCCATCGCCATCGTATCTAGGAATGACGTGGACATGGAAATGAAGTACTGACTGACCGGCAGACTTACCGGCATTGGTGATAACATTTACACCTGTAGCCTTCAATTCCTTAATACAAGCTTGCGAAATGAGTTGAGCGACTGAATAAACATGTCCAATCACATCTCTAGGTGTTTTAGTGAAATCTTGGAAATGTTCTTTAGTAACAACCAAAGTATGACCTTTGCTCGCTGGATTTATATCCAAGAAAGCAATGACATCTTGGTCTTCATAGATTTTGTTGCACGGAATCTGACCGGAGGCAATCTTGCAAAATAGACATCCGTTATCTGCCATATCCCATAACTCCTATTATCTATTATATAGATTACTTATCGTCGTCAAATAAATCAGGATAGCTAGTCTTAAGGTAATCGTAGAAGGATTGGTTGTTGACAACAAAGCTGTTATCTTTACCGGCCAAGTTCTTCAACCAGTAAACAATTCCATCAGTCTTGTAGTTGCCATCGCTTATCATTTCATAAGCTGCATCCATAGCATTAGCTACAGCTTCACTGCCTTTACCTTCATTGGCCTTCTTAGAAGATCCCAAATTAGCATTGTTATAGTTGTACTCCATTTGGACAAATGTATAAGTACCACTATTGTAGAAGACAGGTGCAGAAACACTGCTCTCGGAAACGGTAGGGAAGTAGAACTTCAGCTTCGATTCGGCGAGTGTGCTCTTTCCAGTGAAATCCTTCATCAATTCATCTTCGTTAGAATATTGAGTGAAGACACGATCAGTAACTGAAGAATCGACACTGCTCAATGAAGACTTGGAATAAATTCCTTCCTTGCGGATATCGTTCTTGAGTAAGGAATCAACCTTAGAAATCAATCCGATTTCGATATCTTGAGTCTTAGATGAAGAGAAATCACCATATTGGGTTTGATCCTTCTTGATTTTTGCCTTGTAATAGTTGTCAACGATTTGATCGAACAATGTATCGATCTTATTGTCAGCTAACCATTTCTTTTGAGCATTAGACAAATAATTCTCATATTGAGCATTCCAACCATAGAAATAAAGTTTTTCATCTCTATTTGAGCCATCTTCTAATAAGGCTTTACCATCAGTTGTATAGATTGCATTCTTCTTGTCTTCATCATCAAATGCACCGATTCCATTCCAAAGTCTTTCCATCTCTTCAAGAGGTTTGCCTTCGTAGCTAGGATCGACTGCACCACTCTCAACATAATGGTTGTAATAAGCGTTGATGAACTTTCTTGCAGCACCAGTGATATCTGTTCTATCAGTAATAGTCAAAACATTGAGCTTTTGCATGTTAGCCAAAGCGATGTTACCAAACTTTTCGTTATAGATATATTGAGCAGTAAGTTTGTTTCTGATTATATCAGGATATAAAGAATCTTGGATGTATTCGGTGTAATCAGCACTACCCTTCTTGTCTTTACCATCAGGAGCAGAGAAGATTTCATCAAATGACATATTAGCATTAACTACTTTCATCTCGTTGTAATTCAAAGTGGTTTGAGCAATATCTCCACCATTCTTTGCTTTGAGATCAGTCAATTGATCCTTTTCGATTTCTCTGATGAGTTTGTTCTCATCAAAACGATTATCTTTGTTATAGCTTCCACCAGTGACTTTTTCCTTCAAAGTCTTCTCACCACGAGTCTTGAGCTCTTCACCAATGCCTTTGAAAGTCATGGTACTCTTTTGGTCTGTGGTAGTAGCATAGTAAGTCTTGATAGATCCATCAGTAGAATCATTAGCGACAGATGAATTCAACTTCAATACTTTAGATCCGTCTTTTCTATCCTTGATTTCACCATTAGAAGCTTTTTGAGCGACAGTGAGTAAGAGGTTATTCAAAGCTGTATCGTTTGCATCAGTGAAATTAGTATAGTATTGATCTTTTGTATTGAAATTAACGTTTTCTACAGTTCCACCTTCAATCGAAGCTAATTGATCAGCATAATCCTGAGGAATATTAGGCTTTTCGATAGATGAACAACCGACCAAGGAGAAGCATCCTAATACGACACTAAGTACTTTTCTAATATTGTTTTTCATGGTATCAATTCCCCCTCCGATTAGTCAGAACTTGAATCATCACTAGATGAAGTGGAAGATGAACTTCCACCGGATGTTCCAGATGAAGTGATGTATTCAGGGTTCAATGTGATGTTACCTGAAGCATAACCAGTAGCGAGTGTTACATCGTTGGTTGTGTAATAGTATGTAGATTCATTTGATGCATCATAGTTCTCAAGTCTAACTTCATAGACGCCGTTCTTGAGTTGATTTGTTGTTGTATCAATTGCATCACTCTTAGCGACGATATACTTACCGATGATAGCCTTGTTGAAGGAATAGATGGATGAATATCCGAGTGTTCCGAAGAACTCATTATCGTAGTTTTCGATTTGATAACGTAATCCTTTGACATAGCTAAGCCAAGCACTGTCATAAGTCTCTTGTGAAGAGATATTGTTAGAAGCGATAGCTTCTTCTACATACTTCTTAACAAGTGCATCGTTGGCATCGGTGAGCTTAACTGTATGACCATCAGCTAAAGCCTTGTTCTTGATGTACTCGTTTTTAGCATAAGTGGTATTAGAATCTCTAGATGAGATGTTGTCATCGATGATTTTATCCTTACGGGAATTGTAAGAGCTGGTAGCATTTGTACCATAATCGATGTAGTTGATGTAGTTATGGGTCTTGAACTTACCACTATCATCTCTCTCAGTAGCTGTATTCACATCCAAGGTCAAGTAATCTCTCATATCAGTTGAAGTGAAAGGATTCTTAATGACTGACATGAAGTGGACACCTTCGTAAGATGATGAGACACGTGTTACGAGAATAGGAGTTGAAGTTCCGACACCGGTCTTAGTCTTATCGTCGAAGACAATCTTGCAATCAGTCTCAGTCAAAGTGACGGGAGAAACTGAAGGAACGCCATTCTTGACAGTTTCCTTCAAGACCTTAATCTTTCCGTTGACCTTAGCGAGGCTTGCATCGCTCAAAGATTTGTTGTTGCTGTTGTTATAAGCCAAAGTCAATTGTTCAACAACATCCTTAGCATCATCCAAGCTGATGTTGTACTTGTCGACAAGGGATTGAGCTTGTGCATCAGCAGAAGAGCCTAAGCTTGCAGGATTCTCGACATAGATGAGTCCAAGTCCATGATAGTTGTAGTTGTTAGAGAACAAAATATTTCTCGGATAGTTCTTTGAGTTTCCATTAACTACTTCGACTCTATTGTCGAAAGCAGAAGTGGCATCGCTCATCTTGCCCATGACCAAGGTTTCGAGGTAAGAAGAACCATAGACATCATAGTCGATAGAATCAGTTCCATCGGTGAGCAATGATCTTGCCATAGAACCATCAGTAGTGTTGCTTGAAGGAAGAAGTCCATCTTGAGCATTCTTGTTGACAGTAGAGCTGGTATCAAAAAGCATGTCCCAAGCATAGGTTCCAAAACGGAATTCATTAACCAAAGTGGTTCCACCAATCTTGTTCATCAATCCTGTGTCACCATAGTTTGAAGCAGATCCAGTGTCATCAGACTTTTCAAGAGCGATTTGTCCATAGCTGAGGTTGTTTGAATAACCATCATCATCACTTCCAGAAACACCCAATTGTTGAACGATTTCAGAAAGCTTCTTAGCCTGGTCTTCTGTTACTTCACTACGGAACTTATCCGAACCATCAACTTTTACCAGGATGTGACGCATATGGTATGGATAGTTCTCACCGATATATTGGTCGAGAGGTGAAGAAGCGGTCAAAGAGGAGTTGGAGTTGAAATAAGCGGCATAATCTCCATTTTTATCACTGGCATCAGCAGAGATAAACTCTTCATCCTTAAATCTATCATCGAGATTGCTTTTTTGTTGGTCGAGATAAAGCTTATTTCTATATTGCTCTTCAGTGTCTACACCAGCAGACTCCAAAAGCTTTTCCTTCTCTTCCTTGACAGATGTCTTGTTAGAAGTTGCGTTGGATTCAGCTTTTTCTTCATAATCAGTCTTGTACTTAGCATTTACTGCTGCTTCCATAGAAGCGGTACGAGGCTCAGCCATTTGAATATAAATGTTGTTTAAAACATCATACAAAGCAGAAGCGGACTTTGATGTTCCACCATAGGCTGCAAATACATCATTAAGAGAGATGGTCTTTCCATCAATCGTAATCATGTTATCTAGTTGCTTTGAAAAGTGGCCAGTGCATGAAGTCAATTCTAAAAGTGTGGCCAAAGTGAGGAATAGATAACTTTTTTTCATATCAAAAAAATACCTCCTGGTAATTTTGTGCTTGTCTATTCTAAAACCGACCTTTGATATATACAAGATTGAATATTTAAAACCATAAATTAAACCTCTAGTAGCCTCTCGGTTTCTTAAATGTTAATTTTTTCTTAATTTTATCGACCAATGTGTATATAATCAACGTCGTTATGAGTAATGCAAAAGTAAAAATCACACCTGAGATCATCGCAGTAGCATCTCAAAAAGGCGGTGTAGCTAAGACTACAACCGCTGTAAATTTAGCCTCTTGCCTAGCGGATTATGGCAAGAAAGTTTTATTGATAGACTTAGATCCACAAGGACATTGTGGTAGAGCTACTGGATTCGACCCCGAATTATTGAAAAGAACATCCTACGATTTGTTTTTTCATCCACAGAATCCAAAGAGACTGATAAGAAGAACATCATATAAGAATTTTGATTTAATAACTTCAAATTACAAGTTAGCTTCTCTCGAATTAGATATGCTGGCCAAAAAAATAACTCCAGATTACGGAGATTTAAAAGATACAGTCAAGATTCTTTCTGAAGGATATGAATATGTCTTAATAGACTGCCCTCCATCAGTTTCATATCTGACTATCAATGCTTTAGCTAGTTCAACTTCTGTGCTGATTCCTGTCCAATGCGAATACTTCGCATTGGAAGCAGTCTCCAGAGTCATCTCAGCTATAGCAAATATTCAACATGGAATCAATCCTAAACTTGATATCCTTGGAATCCTATTGACTATGTACGATTCACGCTCGAGATTATCTACCGAGATTCTCACCGAAGCAAACGATCTATTCAAAGGAAAGGTGTTCGGAACACCCATTCCTAGAACGATATCGTTGTCTGAATGCCAATTGAAAGGAATTCCTATCAACCATCTAAGACCAAACTCCAAAGGAACCTTAGCATATAAGGTCTTAGCTAGAGACGTGATGGAATACGTCAAAAGAAAAAAAGAAGAAGACAATCAATAAAAAAAGAGGCTCGACGGCAATGTCACTAACTTAAGGC
>FR878795.1 GCA_000434395.1 Clostridium sp. CAG:568
TGGTTGGGAAAGTCTTAATTAAATTATTGCTCCATTACCATATCTCTTCAAATCCTGAGCTTCTAACTTGTTTTTGAAGACATAATAATAAATAGCAATTCCGCAAGGAATAACAGCTAATAACCAAGCTGCCGGATGTGCTAAACACACAGATATATAAGCCCATCCATAATGATTAGAAGTAAATGATCCAATACCAGGAACATCGAATGTCATTCCATTTCCATTTACAATAAGAGGAATTAAATAAACTACTCCAACACGAGCAACCAATTCAAGACAGCCGGAAATAAAAGGAAACATGCTCTTGCCTAATCCTTGCACAGAACTTCTGACAATGAACAGCAAACAAAGCATAAAAGAAGTAGGAGCTATAAAGAAGAAATATAATTGTGAATACTGAATGACAGCTGGAGTAATATAGGAAGGATTCAAGAACAAATATAAGACCCCACCATTAATGCTAGATAGCAATTCAACACCAGCAACTACAACAGTTATAATTCCACCTATAGCAAAACTCTGTAAAAGACCTGTTTTTATACGTTGATAATTTCTTGCACCTCTATTTTGAGAGCAGAATGAAAGCATTGTAGCACCCAATGCATCCATAGTTGTTTCCAATGCAGTTTCAAATTTATTAGATGGTCCAAACGCTGTTTGAGCTAAGTTATAAGATAACTTATCCGACCCACCAATTGTAACTTCTTTAATAGGTTCTAGATCAATTCCATTCCAATTAAAGTAGGAACCGTTAGCACTATGATAATACATAGCAAATGTGTCGAAGTCGACAATATCAGCTTGTAATATAATCAAACCTATAGCTAAGATTGAAAATTGGAAAGCTAAAGGAAGTCCTAATTTTAAATGCTCCCAGCAGAATGACCAAGACAATTTAAAATCCTCTTTCTTAGGTCTTAAGAATTTATATTTAATCAAAGCATAAATAATACATCCAGCTGCTGAAACAAACTGAGAAATATTAACAGACATAGCTGCTCCAAATATTCCCCCTGCACCAGACAATCCAGATTCAGCCATTCCAAATTCAGGTAATGAATTAGGGATTCCAGCAATGAATAAAAAATCCAAACCAACGGATAACAATGTAGACCCGGCTAAGAACAAGAACGGTGTTAAAGAATCACCGATTGATCTTAAGAATGCGCATATCAAATTGTAAAAAATTTGAGTGAATAGCCCCGAATAAATAGTCGTTATAAAGACCTTTGCTGATTCATATGTATATCCACTGGTAAGTCCCAAAACTCTCAATAGCGGATCGACACAAGGAACTGCAATCGCAGTTAAAACTATAGAAACTATCAAAGCTAAAATCATCTGTGTCCAGAACGATTTCCTAAGACCATCTAGATCGTTTTCACCTTTTTTACCCGCTGATACAACTGAGAATCCAGCAGTACAGCCAAAGGCAAACTGCAAAATCAAAAAGACTAACGAATTAGTATTGTCGACACCAGTAACAAACTGATCGGCAACATACTGACCCAACACCATCTCATCGATCAAGGTGTAAAGCTGTTGAAACAAATAGGATAGAACAACAGGAATCCAGAAAATTAAAATGACCTTCCAAGGCTTTCCTTGTGTAAGATCGACAGGTTTAAAGATTCCTTTAATTTTGTTAGTTATGGACATAACCGATTAGCTCTATAAAGAGTACCTCTATAAATATCGCGCATAACTTTAATCTTCTAAAAATGAAAAATCAACTACCTAAAAGTAAGCTAAAGTAAGAAAGGCGTTTCAAGTAAATGACAAAAACAAAACAAAAAAACTGGGATTTTCTCCCAGTTTAATATAGCTATTGCTTCGCCTAAGGGTGTCAGGCTGCCTTTACAGCCAAACCCCGGGTATCACCAATTTGGTGGACCGAACAGGATTCGAACCTGTAACGACCCGGTTATGGGCCGGGGACTCTAACCATTGAGCTATCGGTCCATCGCCACACAGACAAAGTCTTATCAACCTACTTGGTGGCAGTGGGGGGGATCGAACCCTCGACGTACCGGGTATGAGCCGGCTGCTCTACCAACTGAGCTACACTGCCAAATTTGGTGGAGCTGACGGGGATCGGACCCGCGACCTCCTCCATGCCATGGAGGCGCTCTCCCAGCTGAGCTACAGCCCCAAATTTTGCTATCCTCAAAGACAGCTTGTATATATTAGACCTAGGAAACCATTATGTCAACTAGTATTTTAAGAAATAGATTAGTTTTGATTATTAGGCTTAGATTTTTATAATTGACAGTAGTAGTTTACAATCAGCAAAATGTTTCGATTGTCAGAATCACTGAAAAATGATGATATGAAAAACTCCCAATCGGGAGCATCATTTCTAATAAACTCTTATTTTTCAATCTTCTTATTAGATTTATAAATATACCCATCAGTTGCTGCTGATTTTAATTTACCAGTGCAAAATCGGTGAAATTTTCAAATTAGTTTTTTGTAGAGTTTTCTCTATCTATTTCTTCCAATAAAGACTTAAATACGGCAGTCAAAACCTTAATTGATAAGTTTTTTTGCTCATCGTCGTTATTGACTATTACGTCAGCATAATTAGAAGTTGGGCCGACAACTTCCTCGAACATAGGTCTAACAGTAGAGAAGAACTGAGTGACAATAGAATCAAAGCTACGTCCTCTGGCTTTCTGGTCTCTTTCAATACGTCTTAAGAACCTTCTTTCTCTAGATGCATTGACGAATATGTTCAAGTCTGAAAGAGCTCTAATTTTTTTATTGACCAAAGCCATAATTCCTTCACAAACAACTAAATCCTTTGGAACAATAGTTTCAAACTTTCCAGATCTATTATGTTGCGTAAAATCATATACTGGCTTCTTAATAGGTTTTCCATTCTTTAAATCGATTAACTGAGACTCCATCAATTTCCAATCGAAAGCCTTGGGATGATCGTAATTGACCTTCATTCTTTCTTCCATAGAGATATTAGATTGATCTTTATAGTAATCATCTAATGAAAGATGAGTAATCCTAGATGAATCTAAATTTTTGATAACTGACTCTGTAACATATGTCTTTCCAGACGCACTACCACCACCTACCAATATTATTTTGGGCATAAATTACCCCTTTCCTTGACACGTATTTTATCAAATATTAGTATAAATGATTAGGACTAAAGCAGTATCATTATTTTGATAAAGCTACTAAAAAGGAGAAAATATGGAAATACACGAAGGCTATATTCCTTTTATGGGATACAAGACATACTACAGAACTGTCGGAAAATGTGAAGGCAATAAGAAGCCTTTAATTTTATTACATGGTGGACCCGGCTCAACTCATAACACATTAGAAGTCTTAGACTGCCTTGCAAACGATGGAAGGATGCTAATTTATTACGATCAATTAGGATGCGGTTTATCATCTATCGAAGGAAGCCATAAAGAATTATGGAACAAAGAGACATGGGTGAAAGAATTAGATAACTTGAGAGAATATTTACATTTAGATGAAGTCCATCTCTTAGGTCATTCTTGGGGTGGAATGCTCGAAATAACCTACATATCAGATACGGATCATAAAGGAGTTAAATCCGTAGTATTGTCTTCAACATTGCCATCTTCATCTCTTTGGGCTAAAGAACAGCATAGATTAATCAAATTTATGCCTTTAGAAGATCAAAAAGCAATAGAAGAAGCTGAGAGAACAAATACTTGGACTAGCCCTGAATATATAAAGGCCAACGAAGATTTTATGCATATGTTCGTCAACAACATAAAATACACAGAAGAGTCTCCAGAATGTTTGAGAAGACCTAAAGTTTTTGGAAGAGAAGCATACGAAACTGCTTGGGGTCCCAATGAGTTTTGTCCTTTAGGAAACTTAAAAGATTGGGAATATTTGAATAAAATGAAATCTTGGGATATTCCAACATTGATAACCGATGGCGGAGAGGATGAATCAACTCCTTTTATCAATATGCAAATGCATAATGCAGTAAAAGGATCCAAATGGGTGATATTCCAATATTCGCAACACATGTCTTATACACAAGAACATGAAAAATATGTGAATTTGGTAAAAGAATTCTTAAACCAACACGATTAACAATTTTTATTTAAAATATTAAAAATGGAAATAAAAATGATCTTCGCTTATTGAAGATCATTTTTACTTTATTCAGATTTCTTCTTATAAAGTTCTATATTGTCCATAGCCACAACTTTAGAGGAGAATTCACCAGGTTTAACACCTTTCAAAACATTTCTCATCACATCACATTTAGCATCTGTATCATCGGCGACATGAACTAAAAAAGCTTCAGGTGTTTTCGGAACAATAGGTGAACCATATTCGGGAATTCCGTGATGAGACAAGATGATGTGAGTTAATAAGTCTGTCTTTTCTTGATCAATTTTCAACTCTCTGCATTTAGCATTTACTATCATCGCACCTATTTGAATATGACTTTCCAATTTTCCTATTCTTGTATAGTAAGTTCCTATAGGTCCATTGAACTCCTCGACCTTTCCAATATCATGCATCAAAGTACCTGCGATGATATAATCCATATCGAAGACTTCAGGATATAAGCTTGCTATAGCGTAGCCTATCTTGCAAACTGATAACGAGTGATACAAAAGGCCGCCTTCATAAGCTTGATGAATACTTTTAGCAGCGGGATAAGAAATATAAGCATCCCAATGATCCTTCAACACGCCTTGAATAACAGCTTTGATTTCAGGGTCTTTAATCTTCTCGATAAATCCGTTAACTTGAGCTACCATGTCTTCAGTCTTATAAGGAGCGGTTTGAACAAACTCAGATCTATCGATCAAATCTTGATTCAATTGATAGACCTTAGCAACCTTCAATTGAGGTTTACCTTTATATTTCAAAACATTTCCTTGAACACCGACGACATCACCAGGAATCAAGATAGAGAAATCACTATCTTGAACATCCCATTTCTTTGCATCTAATGTTCCACTGTTGTCCTGGAAAACTACATTTAAATAAGGCTTTCCACTTCCAGCTATTCCCTTTTCGCATGATTTCACCATGAAGTTGCTATCAATAGCACCTTCAAAATCCATTAAATCTTTAATCAAAGTACAAGTCCTCCTCTTTAATTACATCTAATATTTCATCTCTAGAAAAACCTTTATAAAGCAAAGATTGATATAATTTCTGCTCTTTTTTCCTAGGTTCAATCTTTAACCGCTTTATTTTATCATAAGAAGATAAAACTGCTTTTCTAAGTGCATCTTTTTGTCTGGAATCAGATGAGAAATATCCATTTTCCATCATCAGTTTTGATAAAAGAGATTCACTTTGTCCTTCATCATATCCTTTTGTATAAAGTAAATATTTAAGCCTATTCTTTAATTTAACGTATGAATCAGATGAATGTTTTCTGATTTCGTCATTCAATATTCTAATAATTGCTTCATCATCGATTTCAATCTTGCCGAGAATATTATCAATAATAGCTGAATCCAACTTATTATTTTTTAAATCTTTATAGATGTATTCTCTAGAAAAGCCTTTAAGTTTCAATGATTCCACCCTATCTTGAGCATATAAAGAAAAATCTATATATCCTTCTGTAACCATCTTTTGAATCAACAAACTGCTGTCTACATAACTCATCTTTTTTACATCGATCAATTTGTTCTGTAATTCCTTAGGTGAATACAGCCTTCTAGAAAGTAATGAATTGATATAGTCCCTACCAATCTTCTCATCAGTTGTCTTAACAAGACTATCAAATCCAGCTTTAGTCAAAGTCTTGCCTGGATATAGAAACATAGAAAGATAGGCATCTTCACTTATTTTTACCTTCTTCCCATCAGTAAATTCGATGATAACTTTTCCATTCTTCTCTTGAACAAGAGTTTTTATAGTCAGTTCACCAGTTGTTTCTTCTCGCCTTTTTGTAGACATACTCGACACTCCTTCCAAAAGCTTCCAATGAGTTCAACTCTTTATTCTTCTTAAATCCAGCATCTTTTATCGATTGAATTTCTTCTTTAGACAAGGAGTTGATCAAATCCACTTTTTCTATAAATGTGTCTTCATTTTGATAAAAGAAACCAGTTTTACCATCGATAATTAATGGTTTGAAGTTCAAATCTTCTCTAACTAAGACTAAGCTTTTGACAGACATTGCTTCAGCGACTGTCAATCCTTGAGTCTCAGTCAACGAACTAGAAACTGTAATATCACAGGCACAATAATATAAAGCCACTTTATTATGATCTACAGCACCGACAAAAATGACATTATTGTTTAATCCTAACTTGTTAGTCAATTTAATAAGTTCAGCTTTATATACACCATTTCCGACAATTAACAACTTATATTTATCGCCTCTAACATCTATAAGTCTTTTAAAACAATGAAGAAGAAAATCAATTCCTTTTTCTTTTCCTAATCTACCAACAACACAAAAAGATAAGATTCCATTCAATCCATACTTGTTTTTAATTTCATCAATTTCTTTTGTATCCTTACTCTTTTCAATCAAAGGATTAAAATCAAATCCATTAGGAATGACATTGATATATCTATTGACTCCATACTGCAACAAAGCCTTCTTAGTCTTTTGGGAAGTGGTAATCATCTCATCAGGAGAACTAGCCCAGTTTTTGGAAAACATAGACATTATCTTCGTGGCAGCCTTAGTAGGAATAGGAACATACTGTTTCAAATAAAACGAATAATCAGCATACATAGTGTGATATGTATACACAAAAGGAATATCTAAAAGATTAGCAGTTATTCTTCCAAAGGTTCCTATTCCAGCTTCAGTTTGAATATGAATGACATCTAATCTTAATTTCTTTAAATACGAATAAACTTTCTTGCTAAAAACACCCGCCATTCTATATGAATAGAGTTTCTTTAAAGCCAAGCCTGGAATTCTGATGATGTGATCTTTTTCTGTAATTTCTTTTTTACCTTCAAGATTAGTCGTAATGACATAAACAGTATGTCCCATAGATGAGAGTACATCAAAAAGATTCTTAGTAGCAGTAGCTACACCGTTTATATCAGGTGGAAATGTATCAGAAAATAATCCTATTGTCATCGATATCAATTAAAGAGTTGTAATAGCCTTATCTATACGTCTTATTACTTCATCACGTCCTAATATCTTTTGAACATCGAACAAAGAAGGTGAGAGTGTTGTGGTAGTAATACAGATTCTTACAAAAGCTGCAACATCCCCAACGACACCTTTATAAGCAGATGGGTTAGCTTTATATTCTTTTCCGTTAGCAGCAAAGCCAAATGAAACAGCTAATTCCTTAACCTTGCCAAACCAAGTTTGAGTATCTCCAGATAAATCCAAAGAATTTTTATAAGCAGTCAAAACATCTTTAATTAATTGGTGATCAAACTTGCTATCGAATGGAAGAGGTGCGGCATTAAATTTAGATTCATATATATCTTTATCAAAGAAAGCAATTTTAGGAAGGATGTCTGAATATTTGACATAATCCTTTCTAGGCTTAGGTTGATCACGTTCAATATTCATTATAGCTTCAAATTTGTCTTTGTTCTTCTCGATGAATGAAGTCAATTCAGGTGAATAAGTCTTTGCCCATTCATAAGCTTCAGAAGAAATTTTATGAGCATCCATATAAGCCAAAACATTTTGAGATATATCACAAAGCTTAGGCAAATCGAACAAAGCACCTTCTCTGCTCATCTTTGTAAAGCTGAATGGGAACTTGAAGACATCCTCTCTAGGGTTAGCGTGCATCCATTCCTCAAAGTTAGAGTTGGAAATAGTTAAAAGATACTCAAGGATTCCTTCTTTTGGATATCCTTCTTGAATAAAGAAAGAAACTGCAGCTTCTTTGTCCTTACGTTTAGAAAGCTTTCTCTTGTTTCCTGTTTCTTTATCCTGAACCAAAATGACAGGGAGATGTGCGTACTGAGGAGCTTCCCATCCCATAGTTTTAAACAACTCAAGATGGATAGGAAGTGAACTCAACCACTCCTCTCCTCTAGTGACACAATTTGTTCTCATAAAATGGTCATCACAAAGGTGTGCGAAGTGATATGTAGGAAGATTATTTCCTTTTCTGATAATGATATCTTGATCATTCTCAGGCAAAGATAATGTTCCTCTTACCAAATCGTGACATTTGAAGAACTTATTGTGATCACCCATAGATTTAAAACGAATAACATAAGGCTTTCCCTCTTTTATAAGTTTGAAAGCCTCATCAATAGTTTTATTTCTGCAGGTTGCATATTCACCGTAATATCCAGGAACAACTTTATTTGCTTCCTGAACTAATCTCAATTGATCTAGATCTTCCTTAGTACAGAAACAAGGATATGCTCTTCCACGCTTAATCAAGTCTTTGATGACTATATCATAAATATGGCCACGATGAGATTGAACATAAGGACCATAGTTTCCTTGTTCATCACGTCCCTCGCCCATAAATCCTTCATCTTGCTTAAGACCAAACCAAGCTAATTGATCGACTAACTCATTTCCAGAGCCTTTGATTTCACGTTTCTGATCTGTATCCTCCAAACGGAAGAAATAGACACCATGTGTCATATGAGCGACATAATAAGCAATCAAAGCAGTGAATAATGATCCAGTATGCAAGAATCCAGTAGGAGAAGGAGCAAAACGAGTTACCAAAGCACCTTCAGGTAGATTTCTAGGTGGATAACGTTTTTCCAAATCTTCTACAGTCTCATGAATATCAGGAAAAATCAAATCAGCAAGTTCTTCATTTGTATGCATATAATTACCTCCAATCAATTGATTACCAATAAACTATCTATTGCAAATAAATATTATAAGAAATTATAAACGAATTGTCTCTAATCCAACGGTTTAATGTAGAATTTACCATAGACTTGATAAGTCGATAGAACTGATACAAAGCAATTAGGATCTGCTTCTCTCATCACCTTTATAGCTCTGTTGAGCTCACTCTTAGATACGACCATGTATATGATGTGTCTAGGAGTTCCGGTGAATCCACCAATTCCTGAAACCAAAGTACAGGCATGTGGGAATCCACTTATCAATACTTTTGCCATGTTAGGATCTGCAGTAAACACCTGTAATTCAACCTTTTTGTTCTTGATGTTTATCAAATCGAGCAATTTAGCACCCACGAAGAAGTAAACGATTGTATACAAGGCCATAGTTGTTTGGTGCACACCTTGGTTCCAAGCAGCACCTGCTAAATCGTTTTGGAATTCTGCTGGAATAACATCGGAAGGTGAAAGTATGAAGTGAAGCAATGTGTAAGTCACCACTGTGATCGTATTCAAAACCATCGAATACTTTCCAACCGAAGTCGACTTTTTTTCTGCAAAGAATAATGAAATGATATCGACCGCTCCCGTAGAACTACCCACAGCAAAAGCTATACCCGTTCCTAATCCAGTACATATTCCACCAGCTAATGCACGAGCTAAATAATCAGTATAAATATTAGTGATCTCACACCAGCTTGCAGGAATAATTTTCAAAAACATTGAAGAAAATCCAATATTTAGCAATGTATAAATTGTGAATTTCTTTCCAATCTTAGTCCATGCAAGAATCAGGAAAGGAATGTTTATAGCGATATAAAGTATTGAAATTATTGTATTTTCCTCAATTCCACTACCTGCTTTAAACATTCCTGTAAAAGATAAGATTCTAGTCACAACCTGTGAGAAACCAGAAGCTCCTCCAGATACCAACGAATGCTTTCCTACAATGCTTAGTGCTGTATTGTAATCCAAGCTGTTATACCAAGATTTAAGAGCACTATTATCTATTTCAACAACACCTGTAGCAGCTTTATAAGCTATCTGAAGTTGCGACAACGAATCCGGATTTTCTAAAATAGACGTAAACGGGACTCTCAACGGGTTTGTAAATGCTAAGAATCCATAAGCGAATATGAAGGCCGAAATCAGCGACAATAAAAGTATCCATGCATTTGAGCACACAAAGTTTGTCTTCGGATGATCTAATAGAAAGTCTCTAACTTGGTTCTTCATTATCGTCACTTTATCAGATAACGATTGCTTCTTCTTCACATTTGTATCGCCATCATACGGAATATCAGGTTCCAAAGTCGAATCTTCATTCTTTTTGTTTTTTTTCATAGCTGGTTAATTCCTAATTAATATATGATTTTAATCATATATAGATAAATAGTTTATTACTATTTTTAATTTATAGCGTGAGAAACTGATATCAGTTTTTTTTCAAAATAAAAAAAACCTGTGTTTTACACAGGTGTCTACTCTAGTTGATTAGTCTTCCTTGACCTTGACGTCAAGAACTTTCTTACCTCTGTAGAATCCACAAGAGGAGCAGATCCTATGAGACTGGATCATAGCTCCACAGTTGCTGCAGCGGGTAAGGTTCTGCTCGGCAAGATGGAAATGTGTTCTTCTAAGACGTTTACGAGTCTTTGATGCTCTTCTTGTTGGGACTGCCATACCTTAATACCTCTCTTCTATTTAATTTAGTTCTCCAAAGCAGCTAAAAAGCTCTGAATAGCAAAGCAATTATAAATATGTAGCAACAATAAGTCAAATTAAACCGACATTTCATTTAAAAAAACATAGATGAAAGTACTTTATAACTAAAAACTAGGCTTTTTTAGGTCTTATAAAATCAACCACAACTAGCATATGAAATAACTTGTATAATTTAAAACAATGATGGGGGTGGGTTATGGATTCGTTAATGGAAAGATTTCTAAAGAAAATAGGAGTCGAAAACATCCAAAGATTCGATGGATGCTATTTTTCAGAACTCGTAAGTGAGAAAAAAGTAAATAGGCTTATCATGGAGATAAGCTGCCCCAGCCTTTTAAACTACGATGATTACAAAGATTTATTTCAACAAATATATAAAATGGCAGAAGATCCTAAGGGATTCGAAACAAGATTATCTTTCAAATACCAAAATGAAGACAAGAATTTACATAATTTTTTGAATTCTTGGCAAAATGATGGTGCTTCTTCTATAGAAACATACTTTGACTATAATTCAAAAGAGAAGCTCATTGTAACTGAATACAATCCTGAAACTGAAATGATAATTAAAGAAGATGTCATTAAATTGAATAACTTCTTATCTAAAATCAATTGTTCAATCAAAGCAGTAGCTAAACAATCCTGTGATGATTTCTTCGACGAACAAATTCCATTAGAAAATGAGGAGCCACCTATCAATGAAGATGAATATGAGGAAGAGGAAAAATCTTCTAATAAACCTATTATTCAAAAAAATAACGAACCAGAACCTATAGAACCAAAAGAAGACTCTTCTGAAAAAAACGAAGAATTAGATAAGTTTGATGAAGAAAGAGAGAAAAGATATAGGGAGATGGCTATAAAAGCTCATAACGCTAATAAACTAGCCATCGAAGCAGAAGCTGAGAGAAGGAAGCAAGAACGTACTGCTTATCCTGCTATGCTGAAAGATATCGACAATCTAAAAAGAGTCATAGTCAAAGGAAAGATATTCAAAGCTGAAGAAAAAGTAGTCAAGAGTGGAAAGACAATCTTAACCATCGAATACACTGATGGTACTGATTCAATAACATCAATAATATTTGAAGGCAAGAAATTCGATAAGCAATTCTTAGATAGTTTGGTTCCAGGAACAAACATAAAAGTCACAGGAAATGTTGAAAATGACGACTTCACACATCAATTAGTAATAAGACCAGATCAAATAAAGATTTTGCCTGCTGACGAGCCACGTGTCGATCCATGTTTAGATAAAAGAGTCGAGCTGCATCTACATACAGTCATGTCTGCAATGGATGGTTTGACGACTATTACAAACTATGCAAAAATGGCCAAGCAGTTTGGAATGAAAGCCATAGGTATCACCGATCATGGTGTAGTTCAATCATTTCCTGAAGCACAGAAAGCCGAAAAAAGTACAGGTGTAAAAATGCTGTATGGATGTGAATTATATATGGTCGATTCACATCTCGATATCTGCATCAATACTAAGGATATTCTTCTTAACAATGCGGATTATGTAATATTCGATTTGGAAACCACTGGTCTTTCTGCTAGATACGATAGAATCATCGAATTTGGAGCAACAAAATACTCTCACGGTCAAGAGTATGATAAGAGAGATTTCTTTATCAACCCTAATAGAAAACTACGAGATGTTATTAAAAATAAAACCAATATTACTCAAGAGATGGTCGATGGTGGTAAGCCAATTAAAGAAGCTTTACAAGAAATTCTTGATTACTTTGGAGATGCCGTAATCATCGACCATAACGCGGCATTCGATATCGGATTCTTAAATGAAGCTTTGAAGAAGAACGGTCTTCCTGAAATTAAAAATCCAATCATCGATACCTTGCCTTGGTCTCGATATATGTTTCCAAAGCAAAGATCTCATACTTTGGAAGCTGTAGCCAGAACACTAGGAATAGAATACGACGAAACTAAAGTTCACCGTGCTATTTACGATGCTGAAGTTTTGGAAGCTGTCTATATTGGAATGCTCTCAAGAGTAAGTGAAGAGAATCCTAATATTAAAATGGCTGATTTGGCTGATTTGACATCTAAAGATGTCATTTTAAACGCAAGACCTAAACATATCGTAGCCTATGCAAAGAATGAGCAAGGATTAAAAGCTTTATATAAAATAATTTCCCTATCATCAACTGATTATTTGTCCGATGTTCCTAAGACTCCTAGATTCTTAGTCGATGAGAATAGAGAGAATCTCTTAATTGGATCCGCATGTTTCAATGGAGAAGTATTCGACTCTGCTTTGACTAAATCAGAATCAGTTTTAAAGAGAGTAATGTCTTGGTACGACTATATCGAAGTTCAACCTCCTGCATGCTACAGTTGGCTTATAAACGATGGACAAATATCATCCGAAGAAGATTTAGAAAAAATCATTGCAGATTTGATCAACGCAGCCAAATCCATCAATAAAACAGTAGTCGCTACAAGCGATTGCCATTATCTAAATAAAGAAGATAAAATTTATCGTGATGTTTATATCTTCGCCAAAGGACTCAAAGGTGCGTTGCATCCTTTGAATCCATATAGAAGAAAGAAGCAAAAGCCATATGAAAACCCTGACCAGTATTTTCTTTCAACCCAAGAGATGAAAGATGCTTTTAGTTTCTTAAAAGATGAAGAATTAATAAATGAAATAGTAGTTACCAATACCAATAAAATAGCCGACATGTTAGAACCTTTAAAGCCTACTAAAGATAAGCTTTACCCGCCTTTCATCAAAGATTGTGATAAGAACTTAATAAATTTAGTCTATAAAACCGCAAAAGAAACATACGGAGATCCATTACCAGATATTGTTAAAACCCGTTTGGAAACTGAATTGAATGGTATAGGAACAAACGGTTACTACGTCATTTATTGGATTGCATCAGTTCTAGTTAGACAAGTCAACGCTTCAAACCACCTTGTCGGATCTCGTGGTTCGGTCGGCTCATCTTTGGTCGCCACAATGTCAGGAATTACTGAGGTCAACCCTCTTCCCCCATATTGGCTCTGTCAAAAATGCAAACATTTGGAATGGGCGGATTTATCTATCGCCGATGATGGATTCGACTTACCAGATAAAGATTGTCCTAACTGTCATACACCTATGCATAAAGACGGACACAACATTCCTTTTGAAACATTCTTGGGCTTCCACGCCGATAAGGTTCCTGATATCGATTTGAATTTCCCTTCTGACTTCCAAGCACAAGCACATGAAATGACACGTGAATTAATGGGTGCAGGAAATGTTTATAAGGCAGGTACAATTCAAACAACAGAAGAGAAAAATGCTATTGGTTATGTCAAAGGTTATTACGAAAGCCAAGGAATAGACCCTAAAACTATAAGACCTGCTCAGATAGATAGATTGGCTCAAGGATGTATTGGAGTCAAAAGAACAACAGGACAACACCCGGGTGGAATTATTGTTATCCCTAGCAACATGTCTGTATTCGACTTCACTCCTTACCAATACCCCGCTAACTCCGAAGATGCTTCTTGGAGAACAACACATTACGACTTCCACGCCATTCACGATAACGTATTAAAATTTGATGAATTAGGCCATGTAGATCCGTATGCTGTCAAGATGATGTCTGATATGTCTGGTGTAGACTGGAGATCCATTCCTTTCGATGATAGAGGAACTCTATCATTATTCTGGTCTCCAGAAGCTTTGAAATTGAAAAAAAACATATTAAAGCAGAAGACAGGTGCATTAGGTCTTCCTGAATTTGGAACAAATCTAGCGAGAAAGATCTTGGAAGAGACAAAGCCGAGATCTTATGGTGACTTGGTCAGAATCTCCGGTCTATCACATGGTACCAACGTCTTCCAGGGAAACGCTGAGGATTTAATCGTATCTGGTAAAGCCACACTTCGTGACGTCATCGGATGTCGTGACGACATCATGCTTCAATTGCACCAAAGATGGGGAGTTCCTTCAGACAAAGCTTTCACAATCATGGAATATGTCCGTCATGGTTTCTATCCCAATAATGTAAAACCCGAAAAAGGAAATGAATACATCGAATTGATGCACAAATATAATGTCAGCGAGGAATATATAGAGTCTTGTAAAAAGATTGCGTACCTGTTCCCTAAGGGACACGCTTGTGCTTATGTTATGATGGCTGTTCGTGTCGCATGGTACAAATTACACAAGCCTGAATATTTCTATGCCACTTATTTCACTTTGAGATGTGATGCATATGATATAAAAGTTATGCAAGGTGGACAACAAGCTGCATTGCGTTGGTTAAACGCTTATAATAAAAAGCGTGAAAATCATATTCACACTGAAAACAAGGAAGATAACTTAGTCAACACCATGACAATCCTCGTAGAGATGACCGATAGGGGAATCAAGATGGGAAAACTTAGCGTGGACAAATCAGCAGCGACGATGTTCACTGTAGATCCTAAGACCCATGAAATCATCCCTCCTTTCTCAAGTATAGATTCTTTAGGTCAATCTTTGGCAACAAAGATTATCGAAGAAAGAAACAAAAAGAAATTTACTTCTATCGATGACTTTGTCTCTAGATGCAAAGTCTCTCCAGCAATAGTCGCTTCATTGAGAGACTTAGGTGCATTTGGTGATCTTCCCGAAGCTGCACAAATGACTTTGGATGAATTCATGTAAAGGAGGATAAAATGATAAAATCTCTATTAGAAATTGGAAAATGTTTATTATTTATAATTATTTTGCCATTACTAATTATTCTTTCTATTCCATTAGGAATTTATGCTTTTATAAACTATGTGATAGGAGTAATAAATACATTTAGAGGTAAGAAGCCTTCCATAGTCACTGAGTTCGATCAAAAAGAAACAGATGATGCTATGATCAAAGCAAATCCATATCTTGGTGAAAACCCATATGCCCAATATATGCAAGAAACCACAGTTTCAAATAATACTATCAATTCAAACAACGTGACTAACTCAAATAACACGACAAATTCTAATAACACGACAACTAACAACACTACTAACTATATATTCAACAACGTCAATCCTTTCCAACAAAATCAGCAAGTCCAGCCTAAAGATGAGAAAGAAGAAATAAGAGATGAAGATGATATCGTGACGTTCACACCCGAAGATAGGAAGATAGAAGATAGCGACAAAAAAATACTTGAAGCTGATGTCAAAGAAGTTCCTCTCACCGACTATAGACAAATAGAAGAAAGGTATAAGCAAATTCAAGATAGCAGCAGTAATCAATCTCTTCCTGTATCAAATAAAAAGGAGGAGAACTGAATATGCAATACACAAATCCAATTACTATCGATGGAACTTTGACTGCTAGAATCTCATTCATAATTTTTATCATTCTTCTATTCTTAATCATCTGCGGATTTTCGTCATTAGAGATGAAACTAGTCAACAAACAAGCTAAGGAAGTAGATAGATATATGGCTGGAGTAATAGCAAACAAATTGCTTCACTCACCTGAAGATTACAAAAAAGCATCACTTAAAAAATCCAGATATCTTCTTTTCAAAAGAACCTGGATTCCATTCACATTCTTAGTTATATCCATCATCATATTTCTATCTTACATAGGTGGTGTGTTCGGCTTTAGATTAGACAACAACACATCTATCGAAGAAATCCAAGCTATGACTGACAATGTGTGTCATTGGGGATTGGCTAGTTTCTTAAATTTTGAGCCGATGTTCATAGATACAGGATGGGGATTTAATTTCATAGCCGGTTTTAGCGGATCTATTCCATTCAACGGTCTAACTTTCTACGTCATCTATACAAACATAACGACATTCATAGTTTGTCTTTGGATTTTCATTCAGCTCCAAGGATTTGCTGTTAGATTTGCCTATACAAATCATGTGGCAGAGACAAGTTGGAATTTCCAAGGCAATGGATTAGCAAAGGATTAAAACAAAGCTAATATTCCTAAAGCCATCAATACTAAAGACCCAAAGAAATTAGCAATTCTTTGATACTTCTCACCGAATATTTTTCCTAAGAATCCACCCAACAGACACATTAAGAATATCACCACAAAGAAGACTCCAAATGAACATAAGGCTAAAGACCAATCCAATTGACCGACGTAAGAAAATCCAACAGCCAAGGCATCCAATGATGTAGCCAAGGCCTGAAGAAGTAAAGAAACTAGGAAGGAAGCTATTAATTTTCCTTCCTTTTTTTGTCCTTTAATTTCTGGATGAATTATTTCTTCTAATCTCTTCTTATTCAAATACTTGGTTTCATGAATTAGATAAACTCCTAAAGCTTTGCATTTTTTATGGTCCTCATATCTGAGCTGTTCTATGCCGTGTTCTTCATCTCTTTTTAGTTTTTTACCTAATTCTTTATATTCTCTTTTAATCTCTTTTAAATCTTTTCCTTCTGCTACAAGTTTTCTAATATATTTTTCACCATCAAAATCTACTGATTTCGCTAATTTTTCCATCTTGTCAACATGAATATCAAATATCTGCTCACCAATTCCTTTCAATCCTATAAAGAGAAGAATTCCAAAAGAAATCCATTTTGTATAAGCTTGAATCTGCTCGACAAATAAAGATCCAAAGAAATAACCTATAACCGGCATTATAAAATGGAAAAATCCAAAGGTTAAAGCAGCAATAAAAATGAATAAGATTCTTTTATTCTTAACTCTTTCATCTGTAGCATTGATTGCTGAAGCACATAAAGAATCGACACTCAAGGCCAAAGACAAGATTAATATAGAACCCCAAAACACACCATCAGATGTATTTAAAGAAGTATTTATCAATTTGTAAATCCTCCAAAACCTTAAATAGATTATTTATTAATTTTCAAGAAGTCAATATTAAAAAAGTCTTTTATTTATCGTATTTATTTAATTGAAATTGATTTTCAATTAAAGATTTTATTATTGAAATTGTTTTACAAATTCAAATCATAAAATTAATTAATATCCATCGAATGAATTAATAATCATTATTATTTTCTATAAGATTTTGAAATCAACTCCGGCTGATGATAGCCGAAGTTTTGAAATGTTATTTCAATTTTAAAAAACTCTTGGTATTAAAATTTTGAAGCTTTCTCATGCAATGAAGAAAGGATATGCGATACACCGGATTTAGAAATAAAAATTCCATCTTCAGTGATTAGTTCAGCCAATTCTCCAAAGCTAGAATCAGGATGACTCAATCTGGCTTTCATCACAGCTTGAGTCTTGACATCAAATCTATCCATTGAATTTCTGGATAAAAGTTTATTGATGTCTTCTATATTCTCCTGACCTTTCTTTAATGATTTCGAATAATTATGAGCAGCACAAATGTCGAGCCTATTCTCATTATTTATAAGATCCTTAGTCACTCTAGCATTCTCATAATTCAACATTGAATTAGTAGCACCTATATATGATAAAAACATCGCTATCTCACTGCTTCTCTTTAAATAAACTATCCATTTATCTCTTCTTTGAATTACTTTGGCTGAAAATTCCTCAGTCGATTGCAATGCTTCCATCACTCTAGTTGCATCATCTTTGTTGGAAAAAGATATCTCTAAAAAGTATGACTTAGAAGATGGCGCATTGACGCTTCCTCCAGCCATGAAAGCACCGGCTAAGAAATATCTTAAGTTCTCTTTATTCAGCATAGATCTCAAAGGAACTGGTTGGAAGTTCTTCATGACTTTCAGTTCTGATAAGATTTCATAAGTCTTTTTCGATTCAACTTTGATGACATAAACCATCGATTTATTGAATCTCATCTTTCTTTGATAAATAATTCTAGGCGTTATGTCGTACATATCTTTAATCAAAGAAAATATCAGTTTTGCGACAGAAGCAATTTCAGTCTTATATGTTATAGATGGAACTGATCCTAAAGAAGTTTCGCCATTGATTCTAGTAAAACCTGAAAGAACACCAAAACGCATTATTTTGGATTTATAAGGTAAATTCGCAATCTCAGCTTTCACTTCTTTAGCAAAAGTCATTATCTTCTTCTCGTCGCTCATAAACTATCTCCAATATATATTAGCTAACTTGATCCATACCTGTAAGCAATCTATAAATCATAACTCCAGCTATGGCTCCATCATATACTGCTGTAGCTAAAGTTTTCAAGCTCTTTTGAACTACATCACCACAAGCAAATGCACCCTTCACAAAAGTTTGACAGTCTTTTCCAACAGCGATGTTGTCTTGATCATCGACTATTTCTTTTAGCAAGCAATAATCAGTATTTCCAATCATTCTAGATTTGCTAGGCAAATCATAGATTCTATCCACATCTTCAGGAAGAGAATCACTAATCTCGACATTTTCCAAAGATTCAACTTCTTTGACTAAGACTGAAGGAGCTTCGATGTTGTCTCTTATTATATAAACCTTCTTAGCTTGTTTAGATAAAGATAAAGCACCCATGTAGGCCACCTTGCCTCCACCTACTACGGCTACTTTTTTATCCTTTATTCTATCGATATCCAATAATGGATTATCCATTACTTCAATTCCATTATAATTAATAGTGTTCTTTGATTTCAATCCACTTGCGATGACCACAGCTTTAGTCTTGTATTCACCATTCTTAGTCTTTACTACAAACAATCCATCGGAATTTTTATATAAAGCTAAGACATATTCATTGACCACTTCAATATTGTTGAATTTCAATTGTTTTTCAAATTCATCAGCCAATTGTCTTCCACTTCCTTTAAATCCAGAATAATCATCGATTGTTTCTAACTTCAAAACATGACCACCTATTTGTCCACCCTCAAAAGCAAGAGGTTGAATTCCCATACGTGAGAGATAAATACTAGCGGTGACACCACCGACACCTAAGCCTATTACGATTGCAGGCTCTATTCTTTCTTCACTCATTCTATCTCCCCTTTCTGTTTAAAAATCTAACCGCAGAATACCCGGCTTTAGATCCAGTTCCAACCGCTGTGGCCACTTGTCTCAATGGAGTATTGATGCAATCTCCGCATCCAAACAATCCAGGAACATTAATACAACTCATATCTTCATCCACATCGATATATCCTCTCTCATCAAGGCTATTTTGAATTTGAATAAACTGTGTAGTTGGAATAGATCCAATATAGATAAAACAGGCATTGACTGAAATCTTTTGAGTTGTCTTATTAGATTCATCATTAGGATCTTTTATAGTCAAACTCTCCAAATGCCCTTCACCATCACATTCAGTCACAACTGCAGGTGCGATGATATTAGTATTAGAAAGAGATTTAAACATTTCCACCGCTTTACTAGGTGCACGGAAAACATTTCTTCTGTTTATCAAAGTAACTGACTTACAAATAGAGGCTAAATAAATTCCTTCCTCAAATGCTGAATTGCCACCACCTATCACAGCGACATCCTTGTTTCTATAAAGAGGTCCGTCACAAATAGCACATCTAGAGAATCCTCTTCCTTTAACTTTGGTTTGACCTGGCACAGCATAAGGACGATAGTGTGTTCCCGTCGCTATGATAACAGCCTCATAATAGAAAACACCTTTAGCTGTAGTCAAAACAAATTCATCACCATCTTTAGTCAAATTCTTGACATTTGAATGAATGATATGAAGTTTATTATCTCTAGCGGTTTGATCAAATTTCATAGCCAAATCCATTCCACCGCCCATAAATCCAGGGTAATTATCGATTTCAGCTGTTTGATTTACCATTCCACCGGCTAATCCAACTTCATAAATATCAGGATCAAATCCCCATTGTTTCAAAAGAACACCAGCTGTAACTCCAGCAGGTCCTAATCCTATGACAGCTACAGGTTTAACTTCTTTAACGATTGTATTTTCCATCGACTATAAACTCCTTTATATCTTCGAAAGAATCAAACTCATAATCACGTTCTTCTTTAGGAAGACCTTTTAAAGACCAGGTGACTAATCCAGATATTATCCCGGCTTTCTTTCCAGCTACAATATCAGTTGAAGAATCACCGATAATCAACGTCTTTTCCTTCGGGGATTTTAATAGATCCAAACATTTAAAGACACCTTCTGGATTAGGTTTTCCAACTTTTACATCGTCCAAGGAAACAATTTGAGGAATGAACTTGATCAAACCAGTAGATTCCATACAACGTTTTGCACTAGCAAATTTCTTGTTTGTCAACAAGATCATCTTTACTCCGGTATTAAATATAGACTCTATAGCATCCATCTCACCAGGGTAAAGGGTCAATAATTTAGATTGATTCTCTTTAGAATACTTCTCAAATTCGCCTACACTTTCCTCGAGTGGGATATCAGGGAATTGCCTCTTCATTGTATCTACGACTGATGGACCTGAGAATCCCAGAATTTCTCTTAAATGTGGATAATAACCAGGTCTATACTTTTGATACATATGAACATAGTTCAAAACTACATAGAGATCTGAATCAATAAGGGTTCCATCCAAATCCCAAATAATTGCCTCTATATTATTTTTCATTTGTTAGAATCTCCATAAGCCAACTTTCTATTCAAAGGATCTCCATCTGCTCCATTCACAAAGAAATGAACAAATCCATCCGGTAAATGTAATTTACCTTTTCGATACAATTTGCAGCAGACTTGATTTCCCATAAACAAAACTAATCCAACACCAAAGAAGACCCAAGCCATTACATAAGCACTGGAAACTGTTTGACCAGCAGATTGATGCATATTGAATGCTCCAAACCTAATATTCTCAAGAACAATTCTTGTCAATCCATACCATATGAAGTATCCGAACAATCCATCGCCATGTTCATGCCATTTTCCTAGGACGTCTTCAAAGAAATGAGTCAATAAGAAATAACCGCCAATATTTAAAAGACCTTCTATCAAGAACAAAGGAACATACATCTGCGATTCATTTGCTAAAGCAGAGGTTCCGTTATATCCCATTTGATTGATGACAAAGCCTGGTAATCCACCATAAGCTGATATATCTACGACATTACCAAAGACTTCAGCATTGACGAAATTCCCCCATCTTCCAATCATCTGAGCTACTAATACAGTAGGAACAGCCCAATCTGCAGCATGTAATAGATTGGTCCCTTTTCTTCTCACCTTAACAAATCCAATTCCAGAAATAATTCCTAATAACGCTCCACCTTGAATAGCCATTCCTCCTTCCCATATGAAGAACATTCTCCAAGGCTCAGCTGCAAACTCCTGCCAGGAAGCTATGACATACCACAATCTTCCACCTATTATTCCCATAGGAAAGGCAAAAAAGAACAGGTTAATAAAGAAATCTTTAGGATAACCATCTTTATAAGCTCTATAAGAAGACAATGCTAGTGCGAGCAATGCTCCGACAAGGTAAGACATCGCATACCATGTGATTCCTTTCAATCCCCAACCATCAGGAAAAGGGATTATATATGGGTTTAAAGGATTTCCTCTAGTGAACAAATCCATATTTATCTTCCTCCACTATTACGACGATTTATCTCCATGAATCTTCTTTGGAATTCATAAGATGAATCATATCCATAATCTTTGAGTTTGAAATTAGTAACAGCAGCTTCGATAATTTGTGCCATGGAACGTGCAGCAGAAACTGGAAGCTCGACCATAGGTCTTTTCACACCCAATATCTCGATATGGTCATTTCTCATCCCAAGTCTTTCCATAGGCTTAGATTTATCGAACGGAACAAGATTTATTGCATAGTCGATATTAGCTGATGCCTTAGTAGCATTGATTCCAAACATTCTTCCCACATCGATAACACCAATTCCTCTAACTTCCATCATCCCTTTTAAAACATCAGGACATTTTCCTACCAGTGTTCCTTTGATTAAACTTATTTCCACCATATCATCAGCCACCAAACGATGACCTCTCTTAATCAAGTCCAACGATATTTCTGATTTACCTATTCCGGAGTCACCGATGAGCAATGTTCCCATCCCATATAATTCGAGAAAACATGCATGGAGTGTTGTATGAGGAGCTAATCTGTTAGATAAGTAATCCAATATATCGTACTGAATATGAGATGTACCTGACTTTGTCGAAAATACAGCACAATCTTTCTTTGTAGCTGCCTCAAACAAAGCTTTAGGGCACTCAAGTCCTTGGCAAATAACAATTCCAGGACACGCAGGATCACAAAGCTTTTCAAAGTTCTTATATAGTTCATCAGGTTCTATCATTGAAATCAACGACATTTCCTTGTTTCCAATCAAAGAAATACGTTGAGGTTCATGGTCTGTCCAAAATCCCATAATCTCAGGTCCTGGTCTATCAGTCTCAGGAGCTGCTATAGTTCTAGATATAGCTTTGATAGATCCTACCAAAGTCTTCATTCCGAAATGAGCAGCCAATTCCATCATCGTAACAGTATTACTCGGCATACAAAAAACCTCCCATATAAAGTTAATTATAACCCATTATTAGGAGGTCTATCTTTAAAGCCTATTAAGTTTTGACTTTGTTTTTTATCTAATCAATTTAAAAAGTAAATTTCTCAAGTCTTCTACAGATCCTACTGTTCTATTTGGATTTAATTCCATCAATTCATCCTTGTTCTCAGGATGGTCGTAATAGACAGATATGATGTCGACTCCAGCCGCCTTCATCGCCTTGATATCAGAGGCTGAGTCACCGACATAAATAACCTCTGCTCTATCAACACCAAACTTCCTCATCAACACTTTAATAGTTTCAGCTTTGTTGACACCTTTAGGAGATCCTACTTCAATATCTTCGAAGAATCTCAAGAAATTCAGTCTATTGCCTGTTATATCTAAAGACTCTTTAGTTCTTCCTGTGACGCATCCCAACCTCAAAGTCCTTCTAGTATCCAATTCCCTCAGCAATTCACCGATTCCAGGAATGAGTTTAGGAATATAAGTCAAGTCATTCTCTTCATAATGTTGGAGATATTCTTTGAATGCATTATCGGCTAAAGTTGGATTCTTCAACAAGCCTCTAAGCATTCCTACTTCATCTGGTCCGTAAAACTTTTTGATGTCTTCTCTAGTCTTTATTTTGCTATCGTAGTTTTTCAATGTCTCCATCATCGAATCCTCTACTAATTTAGCAGACGATATCAAAGTACCATCAACATCGAATACGACAACGCTTTTCTTTAAAGTAATCATGTTTAATCTTGTCCTTTCATCGGTGCTTTAGCTAATATCTTCTTCAAATATTGACCAGTATATGAATTATTGACTTCACTGACTTCTTCAGGTGTTCCTGTAGCTATGATCGTTCCACCTCTATCACCACCATCAGGTCCTAAATCAATAATATAGTCAGCACATTTTATCAAATCCAAATTATGTTCAATAACTAAAACAGTATTTCCATTATCTACCAATGATTCCAAAACAGATATCAGTTTCTTTATATCATCTACATGAAGTCCAGTTGTAGGTTCATCCAAAATATAAAGTGTATTTCCATCACCTTTTCTTTGAAGTTCATTGGCCAGCTTGACTCTTTGAGCTTCACCGCCAGATAGAGTTGTCGATGATTGACCTAAATCCATATAGCCTAATCCTACTTCGACCAAGGCTGAGATTTTCTTTTTAATAACAGGAATATTTTTAAAGAAGTCATACGCTTCATCAATAGTCATATTTAGGACATCATAAATGTTCTTTCCCTTATATTCTACTGATAATACATCATCGGAATATCTCTTGCCGTGACAAACTTCACACACGACATCGACATCAGGTAAGAAATCCATCGATATTCTTTTAACACCACAACCTTGGCAGGCTTCACATCTTCCACCCGGGGTATTGAAAGAAAACATAGTCTTAGTTATTCCTTTTTCCTTAGCATCTAATGTTTGACTGAACAATTCTCTTATGTCATCAAATAATCCGATATAAGTTGCAGGATTGGATCTAGGAGTTTTACCAATAGGATCCTGACTGACATTTATAACTGCCGATATGTTGTTATATCCTTTAATTCCATTACATTCTCCAGGTTTCTCATGTCCAATTCCGAAATGAGCAAGAATATTCTTGTATAAGACTTCATTTATCAAGGAAGATTTGCCAGATCCTGAGACTCCAGTAACACAAACAAACTCACCCAAAGGAATTTTCACATCTACATTCTTGAGGTTATGACATCTAGCACCTTCTATCGTTAAGTAACGAGTTGTTTTTCTCCTGATATTAGGAACAGGAATGTATTTTCTCCCCGCTAAATAATCACCAGTAATTGATTCCTTTGAATTCTCCAAATCTGATACTTGTCCACAAGCAACTACTTTTCCACCATTCTTTCCGGCACTAGGTCCAATATCCACAATATAGTCAGCAGCTCTAATCGTATCTTCATCATGCTCGACTACAATCAGTGAGTTTCCTAAATCTCGCATTTCTTTTAAAGATGTGATCAATCTATCGTTGTCTTTTTGATGAAGTCCAATCGAAGGTTCATCTAAAACATATAAGACACCAGTCAATTTGCTTCCTATTTGTGTAGCTAATCTAATGCGCTGAGATTCTCCCCCAGATAGAGTCATGGACATTCTAGATAAAGTTAAGTAATCAAGACCTACATCCACTAAGAATCCAAGTCTATCCTTAATTTCCTTTAAAACTAATTCAGATACTTTCTTATCTCTATCCGATAAATTTAAATCGTTGAAGAAATCCAACAATTTATCTAACGATAAATTTGTCGCATCAAAGATGGATAATCCACCCACTTTAATAGACAAGACTTTATCGTTGAGCCTAGCACCATGGCAAGTAGGACAAATGGTGCTCGTCATAAAAGTTTCGTACCATTCTTTCATCCATGTCGAAGTTGTTGTTGCATATAACCTATCAATTCTAGTCTTTATTCCTTCAGAAACACTGGAATGAATTTCAGTTCCAGACATTGTGGTATATACATAATTAACTTCATCTTCAGGTCCATAAAAGATAATCTTTTTTTGCCTTTCGGACAATTTATAGAAAGGAACATCCATATTGATGTGTTGTGATTTGCATAACTTTTGGAATGAGAACCACTCTTTGTTATCCTTAGGCTTACCCATAGGCTTTATTGCACCTTCATTGATAGATAACTTATTATCGGGTACAATCAAGGTTGGGTCAGCTGATATCTTTATGCCCATTCCTTTACAATCTTGACAAGCACCCAAAGGATTGTTAAATGAGAATAATCTAGGTTCCAATGGTGGAACTGTGAATCCACATATAGGACAGCTCGAATGTTCACTATAAAGGACTTCAGGTTTATCATCAACTTGAACAATAACATATCCTTTAGCAAAGTCCAAAGCGACTCTAAGTGAATCGAAAACACGCGACTTCGATGTCGTCTTCAAAGTAAATGTATCGATATGAAAATCGATTGAATGTTTTTTCTTTTTATCTAGCTGAGGTGCTTCTTGATAAGATTGCAATGGAGCACCATCAATTTTCATCTTCCTATCTCCGCTAGCCATGAACTTTTGAATTGTTTCTATATGTGTTCCTTTTTCATTTCTAACTACCGGTGCAAAAATACTTATTTTAGACCCTAAAGGATTTTTTAAAACGATATCAGCTATTTGTTGAAGAGAAAAAGGCTTTATTGGAAGATTGTGCGTGGGACAATAGGCTACACCTATTCTCGCCCATAATAGACGCAAATAATCATATATTTCCGTAACTGTTCCAACAGTAGAACGAGGATTGTGAGATGTCGTTTTTTGGTCTATAGAAATGGCTGGTTGTAAACCATCTATAGAATCTACATCAGGCTTTTGAAATCCACCTAAAAACATACGTGCATAAGAAGACAAAGATTCGATATATCTTCTTTGTCCTTCAGCAAAAATAGTATCAAATGCTAAAGTTGATTTTCCTGATCCTGATACACCTGTAAATACGACTAGACTATCCTTAGGAATATTTACATTTATATTTTTAAGATTATTTTCTCTAGCACCAGTTACAACAATCCAATTCTTTAAGTCCATAGCGTTCAACCCCGCAAGCTTATATTTTACCTTATTAATAGATTATGAACAATAAAGAGTAAAGGCAACCAAATATTGCTGATACTTTAACAATTTAGTAAGACAATATTCGTGGTTTAGAAAGAAATTTCTCATAATATTAGAAGCTATAAATTCAACAAATCAAATACCTTATTAAAGAAAAATAAAATTCACTAATTACAAATTAGCAATACATTGAATCTATCTTAACTGCCACAAGCTGAAATTCTTTTTGAATTTGTGACAATGGCACAATAAATGGCAACATAAATGGCAATATAAATGACAATATAAATTCTGATTTGTCCAAGAATGAGCTGTCTCTTATAGGCGTGATTATTCAAAAGCCTGGAATCACGCTAACGGAAGCTGCTGAAATTCTTGGAGTATCCAAAAGAACAGCTTCGAGAATATTTGCCAGCCTTCAGGAAAAGGGATGTGTTAAGAGGGAAGGCTCAAACAAAAACGGAGTCTGGAAGGTTGTAAAATAACTGTAGAATTAACTACTCTAATTAAAACTATACAGATTTTTTAATGGCGCTTATACTCTTGAAGGAAGCACAAGTGCTTATTGTAATACGTCGTACATATCTTCAAACTTTACAATTCATGCTTGCATAGAAAATAGGTGTTTTCATATTTCCTCTCACTAGGATGGTTGTCTTCAATTTCCTATTGACCTGTTGAAAAACACATCCGGTTGATATGTTCCTTTCATAACCTACCCTGTAATGGTTGACATGTTCCTCGTATGTCGCCGACACATGTGGAGACTATAGTTGCACTGATGAGAAAAAGTGCCTGAAAATTGGCACATTTTGAATAATGGAGAGGTAACAAACCTCTCTTTTTTTGTGTCAAAAATCGTTTCTTATTCTTCCGAAAACGAAGAAAAACGGCTTTTACTAGTATGAGGAAATATATCCACCCTTTGACCTTGTGGTACGACAATATAGTATCGATTGGTGGATATTACGATTCAGAATGAAAAGTTCCGAAACTACAAAAAAGCAATTCAAAAATATGATTATTAGAAATTCAGGGTTGTGATTACGTTGTTTGCCTTTTTGGCCCACTTTTGGAAAATATCATAGCTGACTCACAAGAGCAACTCAACTGAAAACTTAGACAAGCAAATCCGGTTCGTGACTGAGGATGCCTTGAAGAAAATGATTTCACATCACTTCTACATTTCAACAATTGGGTAAACACTTAAAAAAGGAGGAGACTTAAGGACAAATGTTGATTGATGGTGGGATTGGTTGCATAGAATAAAAAAGCGGGTACCTGTGTTTATAAAGAAATTAGGATACTTTTGAAGACCATTGTCTTTTGATTGATATAGGAACAAAAAAAGATAGCCATTTAGTTGAATCAATGACTATCATTTGGAAAAACAAATTGATTAGCTTAGTGACATATTTCTATGTCAATTGGAAAATCTAACTCACTTAAAATTTGTGATGATCCCGGTTTGAAATCTGAATCTGTAGTGGAAGGTATTAAAACTTCTTGAATCACAAACCAAACATTTTGATGAGGTTGACCATTTGAATCGTTTTCATCATCAGATTCGAACCAGGTATGAATCCTACCGATGAATGATGATCCGTCTTTTTGTGTGACTTTGAATTTAGTGTCATTGTTGTTTAAGAAAATATGATATAACTCTTTAAATTCCATAATCGTTAATTTCTTAATAAAACTTATACCTGCTTCCATTTTGTAAGGTTGATTTGGAATCGTTTAGCTTCAAATCTACAATTTGAATCATGGCCATCATCCCCCCATTCATAGTCTAGTGGAGTAAACTTTGACAAGGCGTTTGAGGAACGGAAGACAGCTATCATTTCTGCCATCCAAGAATCCAGCTCAATTCCAATTTGATGATCTTTAAATACTAAAATAATACCTTTATCATATATAAAAGTACCAATAGATTGTCCATCTACAAATTCTTCAATTTCATCTCTGACAATTATGACATCTTCTACTATGTCATTAATTGTCTCGTTCACATATTTGATTGGAGGAGTGGCAGATACAATAAGATTTGATTCGGTACTCTCAACAAAATGTAATTTTGCAACACCTTCTTCTCCCCAAAGAAAATCAACATATTTATAATCAGTTTGTAATGCATATATTTTATCTTCGCATCTGATGCCGACTTTTTGAATTGATAAATTACCTAGAGTGAACTCATCGTGGTGCAAGGACTTGATTTTTTTACCAATCAGTGCTGACAATCTTTTAATTTCTTCTTCACTAAATGTTGTATTAATATTTTTTTTCATTTTCTATCCTCTTATATTATTGTTTTTTAGGTTTGCTGAAGTGAACTTTATGAAATCTAACCCCGGCATTATCGCTTGAATTTTTGATATTTATTTGGACAGCTGGAGAACCTTCCGATGATGTCTTTATTCTAAAATTGATATACGTTCCGTCTTTCATCTTTGTCGTCCAGTTATCTTCTCCTATAGCATTCTCTATGCCGCCATAAGCTATTTTATCATAGAATTCTCTGGCTGCGGCAATCGGGTCATCAAAGAATAAATCATGTGCATTTTGAGAATTATGATGCAAAGGTCCAAAACATCCATCCTTAAAATGATACTGAGGATCATTCTTCATTTTTTCAACATTATCACCTAATGATCTAAATTCCGGTGAACCTCCTTTATATGTCATACCCATTTTATTTGTCCTCCTTGTTATAAGCGAGTTCTATTTCGCTAGGAAACCTAATAAATTCATATTTATTTAAGAATTCTCCGAAAATTTCATTTGGCATTGCTCCATAAACAATCACTTTTGATGGTGATAAGTATTCAAGCATTTCTTTTAGTCCATTCTTAAAACAATTTCTTAAATAATTATTTGTTTTAGAATCTTTTTGAATTGCCCCTACTGTAGAGATGGCAATGATAGAATTCTTGGGTACACCAAGAAAAGCAAATTCATATGTGTTCTCATCACCCCATCTAATATTAGGAATGACGGGAATACCATTTTTCTGAAAATAGAAACCTATTGCTCTATTCATATAAGTACTTGCAGCTAGTCTAGTTCTTGATCTGCCTATCATCATTGTTGGATCAGGAGTAATTACACCATCAAATTGAGATAATAGATTCAAATATCTCTTAGGATTATTTAGAAAAGAGGAAAAGTACTTGTCATGTTGATAAAAATGTACAAATCCTCTTTTATCAGCAGAATTTCTTGCTTTAGAAAATAGAATCATCTTCTTAGGCATTTCTACATAACTTTGTTTGATTAATTTAGGAATTCCATCTTTACCTTCGAGTTTCCGCACCTTCAGTTAAATAATCGTTAAAACCATCATCAAATAAAATTTTATGAGCCATAATGAGACTCCTTTCTATATTTTGTGGGTTCTTCAAAGACTTTGATGACACAAAGTTTCTTTCCTGTTGAGTTAAGACAGCTTTGTAGATTGAAGAAACTTGAATTATTGTTTGTCATAGGTTTACCTCCAAAAAGCGTACATGCTTTTTAATGACTCCTAGATTATTCCGCTTTTGAAGTACATAACAAAATTTTTGGCTACCAGACAACTTCCGTGGAAGTATTGTGGAAGTACTTGCTATTAAATATTGTTAATTCATATGTTAAAATTAGGCAATTTGTTCATTAAATAGGACCACAAAATGAAATTCATTGACATTTTAGATATAGTAAAATCAAATTCTAATGGATTAACAAATAAGAAGTTTGTTTATGCGATTATGGATTCTCTTGGTGATTCGTTCGGAATTGAAAATTCAAAGAAAGAATCATTAAAATGGGAAGATAATAGAGTAAGCGAATTAGTTAATTCCGATAAATTACCTGCGTGTTACAAAACAATATTTGTCCTGAATGAATTTCAAGAAAGATTAGCCCATGCAACTGATGATTTTATTGATGAATATAGAAATATATTAAATAATACTTTCCCAACCAATAGGAC
>FR878796.1 GCA_000434395.1 Clostridium sp. CAG:568
CTCACGTGCACTAGAGAGTTTTTACTTAAAATTAGTCACGAGCGTACAAAAAGATTATGAATTGATTGCATTGGATCAGCCTGAAGATAATATTTCTAACAGGAGAATAATTTGCAATTTGCTTAACTATATAAATAAAATTAGGGATAAGACACAAATTATTTTGGTTACTCACAATCCACTTTTAGTGATTAACTTAGATGTGGATAATGTGGTTTACTTGGAAAAAAGAAATGATATTATTTCCATTAAATCTGGGCCTCTAGAAGACAAAAAGATTCTTTCTGCCATTGCTAACGAAATGGATGGTGGTTTAAAAGAAATTGAAAGGAGATTAAAACTTTATGAAAATTAGTATTAGTATATCAGGTAATAACACTGTGACAATATATTCAGAAGCTACAAAAAAAGAATTTACTCTAAATATTAAAGAGAATGAAGCTCTCACTGGAGAAAAATTATTATCTTTATTTGAATTAAAGTCCTCGCAAAAATACGAATTAGTGTATCTTGGAGATGATAAAGTTAGAGAAAAAGAGTTAAGATGGTTCGATCCCATTTTTTCTTTCTTTAAAGATTTAATTGATGATGTTAATCAGTACGATCCTATGGATGACTATTGCAAAGAAATAATCTAATATTGATAACGAATAATTAAGTACTGCCATCGCTATTAGTTTTAATGGGTAAATATAGTCACATTTACGTGTTGAAGCCTTGAAGAGAACAAGACTCCAGAGCATTTCTACAGTCATCATCTATCCGTCTCTAAACTTTCAGAGAACCACCATATAAAATAAGGCAAGGAACTTGCTCGAATTTGAACCAGTGATTCTACGATGCTAGGATAAGAACCATTTCAGTCCGAGTGTATCCAGTTGGTTTGCTTCAGGATTACTCTCTCTTCGACTTGTTCTTTGAATAGCGTTTGTCACCATGCCAGCATTATTGAACAGCAGCCAAGATAGATGAAGAGATAATCAAACTTGATGAAAGGATAAAGAAGATCGAGGAGGAAGCACAGGACTTGGTCCACTCAAACGAAACTAGACTCCAAGACCAGGACGAGTTCACCAAGGCCTACAACAAGCTAGACAAAGAACATCAGGAAGCCTTGGAGGAAGTGGCCAGGAAGGAAGACGAGAAAGCCATGATGCTGGACAAAAGAAAAAGGATAGAGATTTTCATCGGATTGCTAAAAGACAAGGCTCAGCCGATTACAGAATTCAATGAGGCAATATGGAGCATTCTAGTCAAGCAGGCAGTGGTCAACAGGGATGGCTCCATCAGGTTCGTGTTCCATTCGGGCTATGAAGCCTTAATAAAGGACGAGGAGGAGAAGTAGACACCAAGTGCGGTCTGAGATGGCAGCTCTTTTTTGATGTTGAAATTCTTGACTTTTGATTACAAGATATGCATACTATTAAGATTTAGCAAAGGTAGATACTGCTAGATGGGAGGCCTGGGACATTAAATCTTTAAGGAGGATTTTAATTATGAGTTATGATTTTAGGTATGTCACCAGAAAAGAGGCAGTAGAGGTTAAAAAAGTCCTTATTTCACTTATAAATGATGTTCAGGATGAGGTTAGAGATAACTTTACATTCAGCTATTATTTCATTGGCAGTTCAGCTAGGAATATGATAACCGAAGATGAAAAATCGAATATTGGATTTGATTTTGATGTCAACATTGAGGTAAATGATCCTGATGAAAATTATGAGCCTAATGAAATAAAACATATACTTATGCAAGCCTTTAATGATGTGATTAGGCAAAACAAATTAGGATATGGAAATTGTGAGGATAGTACTAGAGTATTCACTATTAAATTTATAGACCATGAGAATTCAAGAATCGTTCACAGCTGTGACTTTGCCATAGTTTATAACTGCTCTAATGGTAGGCAACAATATATTAGATTCAATAAATCACAAACCTCTTACTATTGGGAATACCAGCCCGATGGTTATAATCTTGACGATAAAATAAGTGCTATAAAAAGTAAAGGTTTCTGGGATGATGTTTTAGAGCTTTACATTAGCAAAAAGAACAACAATGCTAATCCTGATAAGAAATCACGCTCCTTGTTTGCTGAGACAATAAAAGAAGTGTATGAGCAACATTTCTAGTGCTAGCCTTGATGTTTGTTGTAAATCTTTTGAGAGCTTCCTAACTGAGAATCATTTATCGTACTCAAATTCTCAAAAACACCGATAAATAAAGGCTTTTTCACTATATCCGTTTCGCTAGTGCTATGTCCGTTTGTATCATTTAGTTAGTGCAGGGGTGCAATGATGGATTTCCAAAGAGGATTATAAATTTTATGTCAATTATAATCAATAATAATTTGGTTAAATTATTATTTACAATTAGTTGTTTTCAAAATAATCACATAGCTCATCAAAGTATCTTTTAGGAGCAAAATTCTTATAATTAACAATTGCTTTATAAAAACTAGTCTTTCTATAATCGATAAATGAGTTATATTCCTGAAGCGAATATAGTTTCCAATTACTAATTATATCTAATTCGTTTTTGCGTCAATGTATTCATAACATTATTGAAATTCTCTTGCCTTTTAACATCACTAATTTCTTTTTTAGGTCCTTCAAAAAGGGAAAAAGTTTCTTCCTCATCAATCATGGAGCATGTTTTAAATTTTAAGAAGCAATTGCATCCAGAATTAAGCATAATTTTGAAGTATGTTTTAGATTCAATTTCTTGAAATGAAAATTCTCTTTTCCTTATTTCTTTTCTTGGCTCACTTCCAAAAAAAATTATATCTTCAATCAGCTTTCAACTCCCTTCCAATATATTTTACGGAGTAATATCACAAAATGAATAATATTTTTCAAAACCTACTATTTGTGAGTCAAATTTGAAGGTTATTATATGATTAGATAAAAAGCATTCACCTATTCTTCTCTTTTTAATATTTTTAAACTTTTATCTTTCCATTCATTCCAGGTATCTAATTTAAAGCTTTCTTTTTCATTCTTAATAATAAACCTATCCTCATTGTTCATCATCGAACATTTATATTCAATTCCTCCCTTCATATCGATCTTTACAAAGCTAGCTTCTCTTCCACCATCTAATCCGTTGGCTTTTTCACAAAGATATTTTTTATTTAAGGCTTCACTCAAAGCTTTGCTCAAAGCAAATGTATAGTACTCATACCATTGTCCGCTTCTAAATTTCTTATCTAAAAGCAAGACATACTTATCTGAATAAAAATAGATGTTTCCATTGCGGCACTGTTCAAACACTCCATCATATATAACAAAAAACTTGTACCATGGTTTTGAATCTTCTTTTTTGGAATCTTCTAAATCTTTTATTTTGTAATCTTCTATTATTCTTTTAAGAACTTCTTCAATATTATCTTTATTAGAATCAAATGAATTTAAGACTTCTTTAAGGCCATCCAATAAATTGAACTTATATTCAACATCCTTAGGATTGCTAGAACTATAGCAGTTAAAGAATGTATGTAATGACATATCACGATCATTATTTAGCAAAGGAAAAGACAATAGATTATTGCTTCTCTTCCAAAAGAAACAATCCTTTGCTTTTGCTAAGATTGCTCTTAATAACCATTCATATTCAGAATTGAATATTTTCTCATTACTACTTATAAAATCACCTGTGTAACTTTGGATAGATAGAATCTGTTTTAGAGTTTTATCAAAAGATTCATAAGAGAAATCTTCAATTCCTATCTTACTTAAACTCTTAATCTTTGTTACTAAGTAGAAAATAAATCCTAATTGGCCTTTATTTTTCAATTCACTATAGCCTTTGTTAAACAAAACGACATATCTACTATCTTTATCAATTAATTTAGCCTTTAATATCTCTTCTTCCACTTGTTCTTTCATAAGTCCATTTCTAATCAATTCTTTTTTATCATTATCTATTGATAAAAAGAATTTATAAACACCATGAGACTCTATTGAATTATCGATCAAAACCTTGACTGACTTCAATGCTTTAACTAGATTAGTTGGACTATCCAAATAAGGGCGTTGATTTTCAATTATTCTATTAGTGACAGTTTCTATTTCATTAAGTAAGTTTCTTTTATCAGTAAACTCCATATCATTTTTATTAAACAGCGAAGATACTGAATAATAGTAAACGAATACTTCAAAAAGATCTGCTCTTTCCATTTTATTTTGACCATTATTATTTTGATAATCTCCTAACCCAAATATCTTTCTATTCACAGATTCAATTTGTTCACCTTTAATAGATTTAAAAGGACCAATCATAGCATCAAGAAAACTAGAAATCATTTGATACGGCGAATCACAACATAATTTTGGAGTAATCCATTCTTTATCAACTATTCCTTTTTTATATTTATTTTCTATTTCAATTAATATTTTATCGTTTATATTGTTCTGGTCTAGACCTACTAAATATTGAAGATAAAAAATATTGCTTAATAAGTTATAGAAAGAATTATCAAAGCTCTTTTCTTTATTTTTATCATTCTCATCTAATTGATTCCAAACATACTCAGTCCATTCGGCATCTAATTTTGTTTTATCTTCATTATTCCAATATTCATCGATATCTGATTTTAGATTTTCAAAAGGAGACAATGCTTTGCCACGAGCATTGATTTTTATATAAAGATCATCGCTTTTGCTTATATCATCGACATAAATAAAGTCAAACTGAAAGGGATTATTTTCATCCTTGTCAATAAAATTGACTATTCCGGTTTTATCACCTAAGTTCTTCTTTATTCTTCCACTGATTTCCACGATGATTGATAGCATATTTATAATGGACACATCATAATTCCATTCAGTCATCATGAACCAATCCTGGCTCATGATAAAACCTTTTAAATCTTTTCCATCTTTATTCCAAAAATCATTATAAATTTTGTCTTTCTCTTTTGAATCTAAAATCCAAGATAAAAAAGATTCTATGAATCTATTAGTAGAAATCCTTGTTTGGTAGGATAATTTTTCTTTAATAGAATCAATCTCATCATAATTTTTAAACTTAAAATAAATCAGCAAGTACAAGAAATAAAGAGTAGTCAGTCTTTGTTGACCATCATAAGGATAAAACAATTTGCCTTTATATGATTCTTCGACCCTACCATATATAAACCCCAGATCGATTGATTTTGATTGAGACTCAATACAATTAAATATATCATCTAGAAGACGATCTCTTTTATATTTTATTGATTCATTACTATCATCTCCTTGAAGATAGTTTCTTTGAAATTCAGGAACGTAAATAATATAGTCATTTATAAGTTTTTTAAAATATGATGAATTGTTGTTACCCATTCGTATCTTCTCCTTTCAATTTTAAAAAATCAGTCACTTTATTTGAAATATCCTTAAGGTAAGCTTCTCTATTATTCTTAGTCCAGAAATTCAAATTATCATCGGAATCAACATTAGAATAAAACTTTAGGAAAATTCTCTCGGTACAAAGAAGCAATGGATATACATAATATTCTTTATCCATTTCACCTTTGGCTTTTTTCAAAATCATTTCCTTTTTGGTAATAAAAAGTGAATTTTTATATGTTCTATTAGTTGTTGAATCAAGTAAACATAAATTCCAAATTCCATCATCTTTTGAAAGATCCTCTTTTTCATTACCATTATCAAGGTTATCATTTATCATGATTTTTCTCAAATCATTAAATTTATCGTCTTTAAAAATATCACGATTCTTTTTCTTAAAGCCTTCCTCGAAAATTTCAAATAAACCTTTTAATTTTTTTCTTCTTTTCAATATGACTATGATTGGTTTCAAACCATTCATATCTTGATTTTTTATCTGCTTTTTCTTCAGCCGTTGCATGGATATGCTCTATATCATAGTTCTTTCCACCATCATATAAATTAAAAGGGAATCTTAGTTTTTCATCCGAATAAGACTGTAAATTATGAAGTAATAATATCTCTTTTATTTCATCTTTATTATCCTCATATTTGAGGTCTTTAATTTTAACTTTCAATACTTTTCCTTTTATTTTTTCCCTTATTACCGTCTTAAATTCATCCATTTTTTCATCATCATTACAATACTTATTGAAATCTTCTGATATGCCAATGTGTTCACAATTGCAGAATCCAACAAGGTGATAAGCATCGAAGTCATAATATAATTTTTGCATTCTATTAAAGCACTTAAAAACAACATTCCAGCAGCGAGAGATATTATCTACTACCTTTCCATCTTTAATACATTCATAGATAGCATTAAAAGGGTCATCAGTTTTGTATTTCTTAAATTTCTCATTTCTACATGCAACTTTAAACAAAAAATCCATTCTGTTTATACTTTTTTCTTTCTCTGGGCAAACAAAAGAATAGAATTCATCATGCATCAAAACAGTTTCGATATCATTCCATTCTTTTGCAATGAAATTCTGGATTCTAGTCAATTCTTGTTTTTCCTTAATAGGATTGATGGGAATAAATAATCCATATCCATCAGAAGAATAAGCAAACCTACAATTATTATCAATTTTATGACTTTCAAATATATGACCTAGAAACAATGCTTTGATGAGTTCTGAACAAGATAATGGTATTCTTCCTTGATTGATATTTTGAAAGGTTTTAGCTTCATCATCATCGCTATTCATTTCTTGAACAACAAAACGAGTTCTTTCCTTTTCAAATAATACATTTCTTATGGCATTAATTTTTTCTGTATCTTTTTGAAACCAAGCTTTTATTACTTCATATGCGTGAAAGATGTAGTAAAGCTCCATACTTTTTCCTACATCCTCTTCTTTTTTATTAGAAATATTGTCTAAGAAATCTTTAGTTTTTTCTCTAGTATCATAGGAGATATCAAGACAATAATCCTTACCCATTTTCAAAAAAGAAGCTATCAATTTAATTGTAGTAAGCCTTTGTTGTCCGTCCAAAACATTCCATGTATCATCATTCTTATTACTCTTCTTTAAAATAAGAGGTTGTAAAGGATAAAAATCATTTGTGCTATCTTCATTAGTATTATAGAATTCATACAAATCATTCAGCAGCAATGTAATTTCCTTTTCTCCCCATCTATATGTTCTTTGAAGAGATGGAACATTAAACTTTTTATATTTAGACACAATATATTTAACACTCAACCATTGAAAATTATCCATAACACCCCCTTAAATAACCTTTATTATTTTACATAAGAAATATTATTAAGTAACAAAAATTACAAATAAAACAATGTAATGTACAAAATTTAGCTGATTCTATATACAAATCCTTTCAAATAACAAAGACAAGAAGCTGAATTCAATCATGCAAAACAATATTTAACTAACGATAGAAAAAGATATTCAAATCCAATTTTGCTTTGTTTTTTAATATATCATTTATATCATTAGTAAAAAAATATTTCATTAAAAATATATATTTGTTATTCCTCTAAATTAATTTTTGTATATAATAAAAATCAGGAGGTATCTTTTATGATAGATATTGGGAATTCAATTTTATTCTTTTCAATGCTTATGTCTGATGTAACTAATATGAAAACAGATTATTCGAAAGATTATATTACTTCCTTGGATTATCATTCCTCTACTTCAGTAGCAGCATTAAGGAGCACTAAAAATTATGAGTAAATATAAATATTTACCTTGTCTATTCATTACCTTGAGTTTAATCTCTTGTTCGTCTCAAAATAATATTACTAACCTTATACACACAGAACCGGCTTATTTAGGCGATTATCAACTCTACGGCTATGAGAAAGGTACTTTAAGAAAAAATAACGAAAATAAGTATTATGTTTCTGATAGATTTGGATTCGCACATTATCTTTGTGTTACTAGAGCCACAAAAGAACCTGATGTCTTGTTCTATTCAGCCATAGATACAAACATTAGTTACAACAAGAAAAAGGAAACTAATCGCTTAACATTAGAAGACTTTGAAGTAGGAGAACAAGTTATCTTTTGGTGGAACCTAGGATTTGAAGGTAATTATAAGTACTACAACTTACCTGTGATGTACATATGGAAATATTCTGATAAAGTTGAATTAACACCATTCCACAAAGAAAAAGGTGATTTCTTAAAGCCAAACTCTGAAAGAGAAAGAGCTTGGGACAAATTCTTTGAAACCACTGATGGCAAAATCTATTGCAGCTACTATGACTACAATGAATCTGGTATGGTTTTCGATTGGAAGTATCAACCGACTACTTATAAAGAAAGTCATACTTATGATTGCTATGTACTTGATGGATGCAATTTAGCTGCTTTTTTGATATGTAATGAGGAAACATTCTAGTTTGAATTTAATAAGTTTACTTGATTATATTATCTTGCTTAATCAAGCGTTTGTTTTTATATGGAACTGAAAAAATCAACACATACAGCTATTACTTCAAAAGCATATAAATTGCAAAATGTGGATGCATTGTGTGGTCATCAACATTTGGGTACTAAATTTTAAGAAGATAAAGTTCGTAAAATGGATATAGATCATTCAATCAGCAAATGCCAAAATTATAATGGGAAAGGGTAATACGCAGTAATATTTCTAAGTAAGACTACCAACGTTTTAAAGCAGTAATTGTAAGAGTATTTGAAATTATTGGTTCGTTAGCTCCGTTAATATAAATTTCCAAAGTAACATGAGTTACATTATCATTAAAAATATCATCATTCTGCTTCAAATGATATGTACATCCTTCTATAGTTTCATTTGTAAATGAACCATCTTTACTAACATTACTATCTTTTCTTCGTGTTTTCCACTTAAAACTTGTCACTTTGCTTTTTATACCACTCGGCAATATTGTTGCTTTTAATCTAAAGTCTTTAGCTTTTCTTCTCGGTGTTTCCAATCCATCTAAAGATTCTATTGATACACTAGGTTCACAAATCCATTCTTTATTTGTTGATTGATATTTAACAACATAAAGTTTATCTTTTTTCACCCCAAAGGAATCACCTAAAGCATAAAATTTATAAGGAACACACTTACCATTCACTGGATTTCCTACAATCTGTTTTGATTCAACCATATTGCTATTCTTGATATTTAAAATAGATCCATCATTATCAGTAATTACATAGCCACCAAAATTATTTATGTTGGCTGTACCATTCAAAAGGAACAATCCATCATCATATCCAGTTGGATATGTAATACCATTTGTTAGAGGGTCTACAAAAGATTTATCGTAAATTGCTAATTGATTTATGTTGAATTCAACATTAGTCCCAATTGTTAGTTTCCCACCAGGCATAACTTTAATATCTTGAGTACTAGTAACAGTCGCTTTGTCATTATTTATAGAATGAAAATTTACTTCATTCACATAAGATAAAGGAAATAGGACTGTATCAGTTTTAATATCTCTATTGCCAAGAATAGGAACGCTTAATGATATTTTAAAGTAATTAATAGCATGATTCCCATAGAAATCAAGAATCAACAAATCATTATTCTTAGCATCTTTTTTACAATTTGAAATCAGATATCCACCATTAGATTGTAATAAATAGCTATCTTTATTGCCATATAGATTAATTTCTACTTGATTATGGCTATTATTACCATACATTGCACCTAGTCCAATTATATTACTGCCTTGATTACTTCTCACTTTACTTTTAATATTTGGCATATAAACAGTATTGAAAGGAGAACATTTAAAAGACAGTTTATTAGCCACAGCAGCCCCATAACCTCCGCCCAATTCCACCAGTGCACTACCGCCTCTATTTTCGCCGATTACCATCACACTTTTTAAAGTAGAGCCACTATTGTTTTCAATCGCAAAAACATCATCATCTCCAGTGATGCTTCCTTGATTTTTAATTAATCCATTGTTTTTTATTTGAGCTTGCCCATCCGACATTCCGTCACAATAAATCTCAGCGTATTTATAGCATGTTTGACCACATGGTCCTAGTGGTCCACCTTGTCCACCTATGACACCTCCGACATTTATCGTACCATTATTAATTATTTGAACATCTTTTCCTATTGTTATTTGAGTCGTTCTATATTTTTCAGGTTGATCTAAAGCTATAGTACCATTACCAAACTCTCTCACTGTATCACTGCCACCAACTCCCCAATCATAAATATTATCTGAAACATCTTTATCTTTACCATTTTCATCCTTAATGGTCGTATATTTAGTTTTCCAAACTTCAAATCTAAGATTATCTTGAAATGGTAAGTTCAAAGTAACATTTCTGTTGATAGTAAATCCACTCTTTATGGTGTAGATCGTACCTGGAACAACCCAAACATCAACATTTGAGGTTGAGCTATTTGCCACTGAAATAGCCTTTTCTATTGAAGTATAGTAAGTACTTCCAATAAAGCAAACTTTCTTTTCTTCTGTAGTTGTTATTGTTTGTGTTCGGGTATTCGAATCTGGATTATAAATAATCCATGAGCTATATCCTATTACTGAGGATAACAAACAAAATATTACTAACGATAGAGTAGCTTTAGAATGTAAATGTTTCATATTCAAGCTCCAGCCACTATCAATTCCGCAGAACAAGAAAGACTTGGAACATTGGAATAGAATTTCTTTATACCGCCATCATTGTCAACAACTTTATATTTCAAATCAAATTTAGTAGTATCACCATCTTTTAACGAGAAAGAAATCTCATTTATATAAGCTGCAGATTGAGGAGAAGTATTATTGCCTACAAGCAAACCATCACTCGATGGTTTCTTTTCGACATAAGAAATAAATTTAGGGTTAGAGCATTTAAGAGTAACTCTTGCATGGATATATCCATCACTACTTATAAATCCATTAGCATTTTCGTTGATTATAGAAAAAGAAAAAAATAATGATCCGGCATTAACAATCGTTGAATCCTTGACCATTCCATCTGGACCAATAGAAAAATCAGCTGAACTAGATGTTATATTTATAATATCTTTAGGCTCAGCTATATCTTCAACAGATGCATTTATATCAATTAAGTATTTTGGATTAGAAACAATAGTCCAACTAGAAAATCCAATACTAAAAATTGAAAGAAGTGTTAGTAAGATGCACCCCCCCCGACTATTTTTACACTTTTTCTCTTTAGAAAAATATTTTGCTTCTTTTTCATATCAATCAATTATATCATAACATATTATATTTTATGATATGTTTTACCAAATTTATAAGTGTTTATTCTATAAAGAAATCTAAATAGACAAATAATTCCTTTCTCAAAAAATTTAAAAACTTCTAAGAAGAAACTATATTCACTTAATATTGATAATTTCAGCTATAAAAGCACTTTAAATCATAAATTAACCTAGAATTAATGTTAAGTGTTAAAATATAGCTTAGTTTAGTCTAAAGAGATACTAACTCAATTATTAAAGGATAGGTGATAAATTGATGAAAAACAACGGTCTATTAAAGAACAAGACTCTAATAATCGGCTGTGGAAGACTTGGTTCTTCCATAGCTAACAAGGATTCCTCCAGCGGAAAAAACGTTATGATCATGGATTCTGATCCAATGTCTTTTGAAAAACTATCCGAGGGATTTAGTGGTTATACATTTGTTGGAGATGCCACTGATATGTCTCTTCTCGAAGAAGCATACATAACTTCAACAAGAGAAATAATCATCACCACTGGTGATGATAACACCAATGTCTTTTTGGCATTAGTCGCTAGAAAAATATACAACGTTCCCCAAATCTACGTTAGATTGGACGATCCTAACTTGGAAGTTTTATTAGAAAACTGTGACGTCCATGCAATCTATCCTTTCAAGCTCTCTTTAGAAGAATTTTTAGATATAAGAGAAAAGAATGATGGAGGCTTAAAGAAATGAGAATAGTAATAGCTGATGGCAGCTCTGCTGCTGACTATGTCATCAAAGCCTTCAGAAAGATAGGAAACGAGTTGATTGTCATCAACTCGAGAAAAGATATAGTTCAATATCTAGTCAAATCCAATCAAATCCCAGTCATCTATGGTGAGCCGTACAAAACTTCAATACTAAGGGAAGCGCATATCGAAGGAGCTGATCTTTTCATAGCGTTAGGAAAAGAAGATACGGATAACTTTGTAAGCTGCATGTTGGCAAAGAAAGTCTTCCATGTCAAGAAATGTATTTGTACAGTGAACGACCCTTCATATGTCGAATTGTTTAGAAAATTAGGTCTAGATAGTGTCGTATCATCAACACAAATCTTAGCTTCATCGATTTTTAGTGAGTCTTCACTTGAGAAGTTTACTAAATCCATGTCTTTTGAAGATGATAAAATTGTTTTAACTGAAATCATAGTTAAAGAAAACTATGAATTGAGTGGAAGAAAAATTATGGATATAAACTTTCCTAAGACCGGAACAATCTCATGTGTCTATAGAAAGCCCAGCGTCATAATTCCTAACGGACAAACCACCATCTATCCAAACGATAAGCTTTTTATCGTCTCTTCTCCTAAGGAACAAAAAGACATTATCAAGTTCGTACAAAAAGAAAAGAAAGTTGTGCAATAATGAGAAAGCAAGCTAAAGGTTATAGATTGATTTTCGGCTATTTGGGAATATTCCTAATATTAATAGGAATCATCACCATGCTCCCTTTGATTCTACTTGCTTTTTATCCAGGTGAATCAAACTGCTGGTTAAGTTTTTTCATACCGGGAATGAGTTCGATAGGATTAGGATTCTTGCTATTTCTTTTGATTTATAAACGTGAAAGAACACAACTAGAAAAATTCCAGGATTCAGCATTACTAGTCATGATATGGTTATCAGCCATTCTTATTGGATCCGTACCATTCATGTTAAGAGGATATACAACTCCTGACTTTGCTAAATATAGAATGAATTTCTCAGATGCCGTATTTGAATCCACTTCCGGATATACTAGTACAGGTTTGACTGTCTTTAACTTTGATATGTCTTACCCCGGATACCATATCTTCACATTTTATAGAAGCATATTACTACTGTTTGGTGGAATAGGTTTGGTCTTGATTGTCACTTCCGCAATTTCAGATAAATATGGGTTAAAGCTTTATACAGCCGAGGGCCATAACGACAAGCTTATGCCAAACCTAGCAAAATCTGCAAGATTGATCTTGTTGATTTATATTGGATATATCATTCTTGGCTTCCTATCTTATTGGTTGATAGGAGGAATGGAACCATTCGATGCCATCAACCATGCGATAGCAGCTATTGCCACAGGTGGCTTTTCAACTAGAGAAGGTGGTATACCTGAAATAATAAATGAAGGTGGATATAATTCTATTACTGGTTGGCCAGTAAATGGATTAGCAATAAATATAACATCTATTATTTTGATGCTTCTAGGTGGAACAAATTTCGTATTACATCTTTTCTTATTCAAAGGAAAGTTGAAGAAGATACTAAAAGATTCAGAAATAAAATTTTTCTTGATCTTAAGCATTATTATGATTCCTTTGTTCTACACTTCTATATTCACTTCCTTAAGTCAGCAACTCTCAGTATTAGATTCTTGGAGAGAAGGAACATATCTATATTTTTCTGCCTTGACTACTACTGGTTTCTCTACTACGACTGATATAAAACAATTAGGTGAAGCTGCTTTAATTCTATCCATCATAGCAATGACCATCGGTGGTGGAATGGGATCTACAGCAGGTGGTGTAAAACAATATAGATTTGTCGTAGCCTACAAAGCTTTATATTGGTCTTTAAGAGATAGACTTTCTTCAAAGAGAAAATTCTATCCCCACACAATATATAGATTAGGAGAAAGTAAAGAAATCAACAAATTAGATTTCTTAGAATCCTATGGCTATTTGATTCTTTATGTAACTATCATGATGGTTGGAGGCACAATAATAACCATATTAGGAAAGAATACCGATGGATATTCGGCTATCGAATGCATATTCGAGTTTGCATCCGCATTGTCTGGTACTGGATTGAGTGTTGGAGTTACAACCGGTGTAGGTCTTCCTATTGCTAATGCTGTAGCGATAAGATGGGTCTTAGTATTTGGAATGTTTGCAGGACGTTTGGAGTTGATTTGCATATACTTAGCTTTCTATAGATTCGTTAGAGATATTCTTAGAAGGCCTACTTATTAAAATTTGCATCGGTGAATATAAAAGGGGATTAAAATTAGATAACCTTTGT
>FR878797.1:0-6155 GCA_000434395.1 Clostridium sp. CAG:568
AGGATTTTGCAACAGCCCCCTTTTTATTGCTGAAATTATTATGAACGTGACTGATATAAAGGCTTTTGCTCTTTAGTTGAATTAAACTTACCTGATGTTCTATTGATCAAGAATGTCAAACGCATGATATAGCCGAATACACCGATCATTATTCCGTATGATGAGCTGAAGAAGAAGAATATCATAGCTAGCAAGCACACAGTGAAGCTAGACATGATAGACATTTGTATACCTTCCCAAGCGTTGCAGTTCTTGTGCAAGAGATTGCTCTTTCCTAAAGTGAACAACCAAAGAACGATACCACCTAAGATAATCAATCCTACTCCACTGCCAGCTACGATTCCAACCATCACCCAAGTATTTTGATCACGGATTGGACGATATCCTTGAGCGAACAAATCTTTCCAAAGAACATTAGAAGCAGTGTTTTCCAATGTAGCAGCACCAGTCATTGTATACTTCAATGAGAATTTATTATCCTTTAATAAAGGGGACAATCCGCTGTAAAGTCCACTCATAGATGATCCACTAGGAGCATTGGCAGACTTGTTAGCAATCTTATCTAAATCGACAGGTGCATTAGGATAAAGAACAACCATATAAGATTTAGGAGCAAATAAGATGAAAGAGTGATAAGCAGTTCCAGTCTTATTATCAGTAGAGTTTATCCTAGAGATACTGGCATTTACTGCAGTAGATCCTTCTTTTGTAGTTATATCATTCTTAGTTGAATAAACTGAGAAATAAACAAACTCCTCAGATTGAGCTGAAGTATGAGAAGTAGATCCATCAGTATTGGTAGTGGTGTTATAGATTGTGACTCTGTGTTTAAAGTTATAATTGTTAGTCTCACTACGCACACCATTATCTATAGTCGTATCAGTGAAGAACTGAGAGTCGACATAACTAGTATTATCTCCATAGAACAATTGAATTCCATCAGAAGTATCTTGGAAATTCAGCTTTTGGAAGTCTGCATACTTTGCATCGTTAGACGATGACAATGTATCCAAGGCTATTGAGATTCCTTTTTCATTGCTAGGTTCCAATACAGCTCCACCAGAAGTCATATATCCAGAAGAAAGAATAGGAATCATCAGCAATGCAATAGAGAGAATAAATACGATGACAGCTAACCACCACTTTCTCTTTCTACCATCAATAATCGCTTGGTTCTTATATAAGCATTGCCATAAATACTTTAATGTACCCATGTAAAAAACTCCTTAATAATGCTTGCATATTATAAATAGAGAAAACAATTTTTTCCACTTTTATTAAATATATATCTTAATTATATAAGGTATGCATACTATTAATGAATTGCTAAAATTCATTTTTGACTTTAATCAATCTATTGAAGTTTGATAAATTAGGCTCAAACATAAAAACCAAAAATGAATTACAAAGATAAAAAAGTAATGGTACCACCAATTTAAAGCTAAGTTGTTTTTTAATTATGCAATAGGATTTTTATAAAAAGCAACTTATATTTTTTATAGTGTTGCAACCAATAAAAAGATTAGTGTTTATCGAAAATACTTGTTATTTTTCAATCGGTGTGTTAGATTATTTAAGTGATTAAAGGAGGCCAATTAAATGGCAAAAGAAAGAGGAACACCACGTTATTTGAAAATTGCTCAAGATATCTGTGGAAAGATCATGAACGGAGAATATCCTGAAGGAACCTTGTTAAAGGGTCGTTCTATATTAGGTGCTGCTTATGGAGTCTCACCCGAGACTGTTCGTAAGGCTTTAAACCTTTTGGAGAAAGAGAAAGTAGTTTCTTCCAAGAGAGGTGTCGGTGTATTTGTCGAGTCTGTTCTCCACGCTCAGCAATTTGCTTCACGTTGGAAATCAGAGACTCAAATCTCTGCCAAATATAAGAATCTCGAAGCTTTACTCAACGAGAAAAAGGCTTTGGACGCCAAGATTAACGATGCTATCGATGATATGAAGGATTCCTTCCGTTATCAATCTAATGAAGCAGTTAAGTTATCTGAGGCTGATGTACCTGAAGATTCATGGATTGATGGTAAGACCCTTCTCGAAACTCGTTTCGGAAACTACACCACCGCCACTATTGTTGCTGTTGTCGGTGCTGATGGAATTGCCAAGTGCTCTCCTGGACCTAAATTCGTTCTCCATGCCGGAGACAAGATCATCTTCGTTGCAAGAGATGAATTGACCTTCGATCGTGTCCTTTCTTACCTCACCTATGGTTTGATGCAAGAAGGCGAATCTAAGTAACTCTAAAAAACAATATATGAGAGGCTGTGAAAAACAGCCTCTTTTTCTTTTAAGAATTATACTTTAAAATAGTAATCAAAGGAGGATAAATCTAATGACTTTATTAGACTGGATAATTCTCGCTATATTAGTAATAGCTGGAATTTTAGGATTGATATTTGGTGCGAAAAAAAGAATCACCAGAAAACTGGGATGGTTAGTTGGATTTGTAATAGCAACAATGTTCTATGCAATGCTGACTAATGTCATCTTGAGTAACACACCACTAGGAGAGACAGGAGCATCATATTTTGGAAACATTATGATTGCTAACGTCAGCGAGTCGAATACATTGGCAATTTTGAACTCATCCTACTCTGATGTAATAGCAATAGATGGGGCACAATCATATTTAGCAACTGGAATGACTTCTATTGGAATTCCTAAGTTCTTTGCCTCTTATTTCATAACTAAGATATATTTCACAAGTGGAACTGTAGCTATGGCGTTAGGATCTGGAATTTGCGCTGCTATAGCTTATGCGGTCACTTATGTTGTCCTTTACTTCGTATCAGCCTTACTAGTGACAATACTACTTAGGTTCTTACTTAAAGGTAAAGAAGATGGTAAGGTTGGAATTATCGATAGAATCGCAGGATTGACATTAAGAATAATAGAAGCATCGGTTACTATTCTCTCAATTATGCTTATGGTGATTGGAATATCGTATGCCGTTCCTAGTCTCAATGAATGGATGGTAACTCAGACAAACTTTGGATCAGGTACAGTTACTTTATCTGGAATCTACTACAACTTGGCTTGGCAAATCATAAACGCATTCAAACTGTTAGGATAGATGATAATAAAATTCATATAATTCACCTCCTATGGGGGATTGTTTAAACTTTGTATCTTATTACAACAATGATGACTTTTATTGTTGCACTTTCTCTTTGTTCTTTTTCAATCGGATCAACGAAAATATCATCAAAATCCAATCCTTGCTTTTCCCAAAGCAAATAGAACAACCGTATGATAAGGAAACCGGAATAAGAAAGAACAACGGGCTTTTTATCTTCAGAAGCAGTGTCATACGCATCATTTCAATATCATTACTCTTGATTACTGTTCGACGTAATGAACAGTAATGCCAAGTCATTCCATCAGCCATGAAGCTTTTCAAGCAGCCCTCAAAATCCGTTTTCTCACCCCGCCAAACTTTATTACCCCATGGTAATAAATTCAATTTATCCAACGTCAATATTAGAAAAAGGATTTCAAACTATCGTCTTCCAAAGATTTTTCATCGCATCCAACATAGAAAAGTGAAGAGAAAAGTACATAGTAAAGTACATAGAAAAGTGAAGAGAAAGGTATTCTCTTTTTTCGCACTATCTTCTTATCAAGATTAGCACCGCCGAATGTTAACCCGCGTCACAAGCGAATTTCAAATCACTTCGTGTCAGTGCAATAAAGACAAAAAAATCGTCCATAATGCAGCCATGGGTCAAAACGCCGAAGTACTCGGCGATTTCTTTCCTTGTGATTCTTTCGTTGCTCTTTATGAGCTTTTCGAGCTCTTCCTTAATGAAGGAAGGATAAGGGCCAAACGGCTCTCACGCCAACAAAAATTTGTCAAAAAGGCCTATTTGACGATTCTCCAGCTCCCCTCCTTTTTGGATTCCTTTCTATCGACGATATCTTTATCCTGAAGCGATGCGACGATTCTCGAAACGGTCCTTCTGGATATTCCCATCCTGTCACTGGCGTCAAATAGGGATATGCTCGGATTGGAAAGAAGGATGCTGAGCAAAGTAAGCTCATTGTCCGTCAAATTATCGTTTTTTAATGTGCCATTTAATGTGTCATGGTTCTTCATGACCTTCATTCCGAACTTCTTCACAATCCTTCTAAGCAATGATTCATTGATTTTTAGGGAATTTTTTAATACAATAAAGCAAGAAATGTTCCCTAATTCAGCAGGAGGCCTCATATGAACAATCAATTCAACATGATACAAGAGCTTTTAATCAAAAAAGCTGAATTAAATGCAAAACTCGCTCTTCTCCCCTATGACGGGACTCCCGAAGTCAAAGAGATAAGTGGTAAGAAATATCTCTATGTCCGCAAAAGAGAACTCGGCAAATTAAAATCCGAATATGTGGACATCTATTCCGAAGAACTTCATAATCTTTTGCTACGCAATGCCAAGGAAGCTAAATCTTTAAGGAAAGAGATTCGTAAAATCGAAAGGGAACTTGCATCCTTTGGATATTCAAATGATGAACTTGAACCAAATGTTCTTCTCAATTTGGACTTTGCCAGAAAAAATATGAAGGTCATCATCTATGATCAAGCAATCCTTGAAGGCTGCGCCACCACTTTTCCTGATACTGAAACTATCATAGATAACGGCAAGGTCAACAATATGAAGGCTGATGACGTGCAAAAAATACTTAATCTCAAACACGCTTGGGAGTTCATCCTAGATAAAGATGTCATTAAATCACCTAGCGATTATTATCTTGCCTCCTACATCGCAAAGCTTGTAAACGAAGGATTCTATATGGATGGAGGGAGGATCAGAAGCGTGCCAGTCACGATCGGTGGTTCTTCTTACATCCCTCCTATTCCAAACGAAATCGATGTCAAGAATGAATTGAACAATATTCTCACAAGCAATATGGACGCAATCGATATTGCTATAGAATTGTGCCTATATGTAGCCAAGACGCAAATTTACAACGATGGCAACAAAAGAACTGCGGTAATCTACGCCAATCATTATCTCATCGCTCACGGCAAAGGACTTTTGGCTATTCCAGCTGAGAAGGTACCCGAGTTCAAACATGAGCTTGTAATGTACTATGAAGGAACAGACACAAAAACCGTTAAAGACTTTTTGAAGGATTGCTATTTGAAGCTGAAGTAAAAGACTTAGATATAGAGAACAAATTATCAGATTAAGATATAGAAGAAATTAAAGAATTCGTATCATATGATGAAACTCGCTTTTTATAGGTGTTTACCCCCTTGTTGAAGTGCAGGAACAATGTGACGATCCTTTTCTTCTGGACGTCCACATTTAAGAACTGAATCTGTATATCAAAACTTTCGATTGGATTGTTCGTGTGCATCAGCTATCTGATACTTCCCAAAAGTATGTTCAAAAAGACAAATGAAGCAATCACAACCCAGAATTTCTACTGTTCAATCAAGAAATTGCTTTTTGTTGTTTTTCTTGATTTTTAGTATCTTTTACTCGTTAGTGCAACTATAGTCTCAACATGTGTTGTCGACACATGAGAAACATGTCAACCATTACAGGGTAGGTTATGGAAGGAACATATCAACCGTATGCGTTTTCCGACAGGTCTACCTGAAATTCAAAACAACATCCCTAGTAATTGGAGACTAATGGGATTGAGCCACTAAAAACTCTACTTGATTTCCCAACGGCCTGATTTTCCACTTCCGACATAGCGGATGGACTTAGCCTGGTTCATATTCCTTTGGATGATTATTGAGAGAAACGCCGAAGTGCTCCGAAATCTCTTTCCTTGTGATTTTTTCGTTAGTCTTCATGAGCTTTTTGAGCTCTTCTTCGCTGAAGGAAAGATGAGTGCCATTGAGTGATAAACGTCTCATTGCATTGCTTTCCAGCATTTGTCATATGTAGTTAGCTTCAGTCTTTACTACGTCAATGTCCATCAATCATTTTGCATATCAGTTTTTACTCCTTAACTGACCAATAGCCATTCTTAAGGGATCCGATTCTTTCTATGAGCCCCAGTTCTTTTAGCTTTTTGAGATTTCTATTGACGCCGGATTCAGACAAACCCGTGATAGCCATTAGCCTGACAGTTTTCACGTTAGGATTGTCCCTCATGGTTTCAATAATCTTCTTTTGGCTATCGTTGATGTTT